>DAHUZG010000455.1 GCA_027306715.1 Acidimicrobiaceae bacterium | reverse complement strand
GGAGAGGTCGCCGAGCTGAAGGACACCATCAACACCATGGTCGACCAGCTCTCGGCCTTCGCCGCCGAGGTCACCCGCGTCGCCCGCGAGGTCGGAACCGAGGGCCGCCTCGGCGGCCAGGCCGAGGTCGTCGGCGTCTCGGGGACCTGGAAGGACCTCACCGACAACGTCAACCGCCTCGCCGGCAACCTGACGAGCCAGGTGCGCAACATCGCCCAGGTGACGACGGCGGTCGCCAAGGGCGACCTCTCCCAGAAGATCACCGTCGAGGCGCTCGGAGAGGTCGCCGAGCTGAAGGACACCATCAACACCATGGTCGACCAGCTCTCGGCCTTCGCCGCCGAGGTCACCCGCGTCGCCCGCGAGGTCGGGACCGAGGGCCGTCTCGGCGGCCAGGCCGAGGTCGTCGGCGTCTCGGGGACCTGGAAGGACCTCACCGACAACGTCAACCTGCTCGCCGGCAACCTGACGAGCCAGGTGCGCAACATCGCCCAGGTGACGACGGCGGTCGCCAAGGGCGACCTCTCCCAGAAGATGACCGTCGACGCCCGCGGCGAGGTCGCCGAGCTGAAGAGCACCATCAACACCATGGTCGACCAGCTCTCGGCCTTCGCCGCCGAGGTCACCCGCGTCGCCCGCGAGGTCGGAACCGAGGGCAAGCTCGGCGGCCAGGCGATCGTCCCCGGCGTCTCGGGGACCTGGAAGGACCTCACCGACAACGTCAACCTGCTCGCCGGCAACCTGACCGGCCAGGTGCGCAACATCGCCCAGGTGACGACGGCGGTCGCCAAGGGCGACCTCTCCCAGAAGATCAGCGTCGAGGTGCGCGGCGAGCTGCTCGAGCTGAAGAACACCATCAACACGATGGTCGACCAGCTCTCGGCCTTCGCCGACGAGGTCACCCGCGTCGCCCGCGAGGTCGGCACCGAGGGCAAGCTCGGGGGCCAGGCCGAGGTGAAGGGTGTCTCGGGCACCTGGCGGGACCTCACGACGTCGGTCAACTCGATGGCCGACAACCTCACCGACCAGGTGCGCAACATCGCCCAGGTGACGACGGCGGTCGCCGAGGGCGACCTCTCCCAGAAGATCACCGTCGGCGCCCGCGGCGAGATCCTCGAGCTGAAGAACACCATCAACACGATGGTCGACCAGCTCTCGGCCTTCGCCGCCGAGGTCACCCGCGTCGCCCGCGAGGTCGGCACCGAGGGGCGCCTCGGCGGCCAGGCCGAGGTGAAGGGCGTCTCGGGGACCTGGGCGCGCCTCACCGAGAGCGTCAACCAGCTCGCCGGCAACCTGACGAGCCAGGTGAGGGCGATCGCCGACGTGGCGACGGCGGTCACCGCCGGCAACCTGACGAGCCAGGTGGCGATCGAGGCGCCGGGCGAGCTCGGCGACCTGAAGGACAACATCAACCAGATGATCGGCAACCTGCGGGCGACCACGGCGCGCAACGAGGCGCAGGACTGGCTCAACTCCAACCTCGCCCGGATGAGCGCCATGTTGCAGGGTCAGCGCAACCTGCTCACCGTCTCGCAGCTCATCATGAGCGAGCTGACGCCGCTCGTCGGGGCGAGCTTCGGCGCCTTCTACATCGCCGGCGGGGCGCCCGAGCCCGGCGAGGTCAGCTTCGAGCTCGTCGCCGGCTTCGGCGCCCGCGACAAGAAGCGCCGGCGCACCGGCTTCGCGCTCGGCGAGGGCCTTGTCGGCCAGGCCGCCATCGAGCGCAAGGCGATCGTGCTCGAGGACATCCCCGCGCCCGACGTGCGGGTGCGCGCCGGATCGCTCGACGCGGCGCCGTCGTTCCTCGTCGTGCTGCCTGTGGTGTTCGAGGACAGGGTGCTGGCGGTCATCGAGCTGGCTGCCTTCCAGCCGCTGCCGGAGGTCAACCGCCAGCTGCTCAGCCAGATCGTCGAGACGGTCGGCGTCGTCATCAACACGATCCTCGCCACGACGCGCACCGAGCAGCTTCTCGTCCAGTCCCAGCAGCTCGCCGCCGAGCTGCAGAGCCAGTCAGGCGAGCTGCAGCGCCAGCAGCAGGAGCTGCAGCACACCAATGCCGAGATCGAGCTCGCCCGGGGCGAGCTCGAGGCACGAGCCGAGCAGCTGGCGCTCAGCTCCCGTTACAAGTCCGAGTTCCTCGCCAACATGTCGCACGAGCTGCGCACCCCCCTCAACAGCCTGCTGATCCTGGCGAGGATGCTCGCCGAGAACGCCGCCGGGACCCTGAGCGAGAAGGAGGTCGGGTACGCGCAGAGCATCCACGAGGCCGGCAACGACCTGCTCGGCCTCATCAACGACATCCTGGACCTCTCCAAGGTCGAGGCCGGCAAGCTCGAGGTGGCGATGGCGCCGGTCCAGCTGGCGAGCCTGCGGGCCGACCTCGAGCAGATCTTCGCCCCGATCGCCGCCGAGAAGGCGCTCGAGTTCCGCATCGACGTCGCCGAGGGCGTGCCGGCGACGGTGGTCACCGACCAGCAGCGGCTCGAGCAGATCCTGCGGAACCTCTTGTCCAATGCTTGCAAGTTCACCGCCGCAGGCTCGGTCGGGCTGAGCGTCGAGCTCGCCGGGACCGGCGGTGACCCCCGGTCGGACCAGCGGATCGCCTTCGTCGTGCGCGACACCGGCATCGGCATCCCCGAGGAGAAGCAGCGGCTCATCTTCGACGCCTTCCAGCAGGCGGACGGGACGACGAGCCGGCGCTACGGGGGGACCGGCCTCGGCCTCTCGATCAGCCGGGAGATCGCCTTCCTGCTCGGTGGTGAGCTGCTCGTCGACAGCACCGTCGAGGTCGGCAGCACCTTCACCCTCCTGCTGCCGCTCGACGCCGAGCCGACGCCGCTGCCGCAGCGCCGCAGCCCTGAGCGCCCCCGCAGCCAAGCCCCGCTGTCGGCACGCGAGCCGGACTGGAGGGGAACCCGTGTCATCGTCGTCGACGACGACGTGCGCAACCTCTACGCCCTGGCGAGCGCGCTCGAGGCCCGGAAGATGGAGGTGCTCTGCGCCGAGAGCGGCGAGCAGTGCCTCAAGCTGCTCGAGTCGACCCCGGGAGTGGACCTCGTGCTGATGGACATCATGATGCCGGAGATGGACGGCTACGAGGCGATCCGCCGCATCCGCCGCCTCCCCGGCTGCGCCGAGCTCCCGGTGATCGCCGTCACCGCCAAGGCGATGAGCGGCGACCGCGAGGCGAGCCTGACGGCGGGGGCGTCGGACTACGTCACCAAGCCGGTGGAGATCGGCGAGCTGTTGCGGCTGATGCGCGTCTGGCTGAACGACGGTGAGTAAGGCCAGCGCGCCGGCCGAGCGACTGCTGCTCGTCGACGACCACCCGGACAACCTGCTGGCGCTCGCCGCCACCCTCGAGCCGCTCGGCTACGAGCTCGTCTCTGCCGGCTCGGGGGCCGAGGCACTGCGGCTGCTGCTGCACGAGGAGGTCTCTGCGGTCGTCCTCGACGTGCAGATGCCGGATCTCGACGGCTTCGAGACCGCCGCCCTGATGCGCTCCCGCGGGGCGACGAGCTCGGTCCCGATCCTGTTCCTCACCGCCGTCGGCCACAGCGTCGAGCACGAGCTGCGCAGCTACGAGGTCGGCGGCTTCGACTACATCTGCAAGCCGTTCGACCCCCGTGCCCTTCGCGCCAAGGTGCGGGCGATCGTCGAGTGGTCCTCGCGCCTTCGGGCCCTGCAGGCCTCACGCTCGCTCTACGCCGACTCGGCAGCCGCCCTGGCGGAGTCCGCCACCGACGCTGCTGCCGATCCGCCCGGCGGCGGGGGCGCCGGCGCAGCGGCGATGCGCGCCGCCCGCCGCCTCGTCGACCTCGACCTCGACGCCACGCCCCGAGCACCGTCTGCAGCCCGCGACGCCGTCCGCGTGGCTCTGTCCGGTTGCCCCGAAGGGCTTGTCGAGCAGACCTTGCTGCTCGTCTCCGAGCTCGTCACCAACGCCTTGGTGCACACGGCGTCGACGCCGAGCCTGCGCCTCGATCTCGGGCCGGAGGTGCTGCGGGTCGAGGTGTGCGACGCCGGCACCCCTCTGGCGAGCCAGCTCGCCCCCGACCTGCTCGACGAGAGCGGCAGGGGCCTGCAGATCGTCAGCCTCCTTGCCGACCGCTGCGGCTGGACCGAGCTCGGGGCAGGCAAGTGCGTGTGGTTCGAGATCGATCGCAGCCCGCAGCCCGGGGCCGGCGCCCGGAGGTGACGAGCGGCCAGCTCGCGGGTGCCGGCGACTTCGGGGAGGCGGCGGGCTTCGACCGCAGCCGGCTCCTCCTCGCCCTCTCCGAGCGCGACCGGCTGGAGCGCGTCGTGCTCCTCCTCGCCGGGACGCCGGCGCAGCCGAGCGTCGGTGAGGTCGCCGAGACGCTCGCCCGAGCCGCATGCGAGCTCGTCAACGCCCGTGCTGCTTCGGTCACGCTGCCCGAGCTGCTGCGCCAACCCGTATGGGCCGGTCCCGACGCCGGCTGGATCGGCACCGGCTTCGACCCGATCGCCCCCGAGATCTTCGCCCCCGTCCTGGCAGGCGAGGCCGTCCACCTTGCCGACACCGGGCACCTCAGCTTTGAGCAGCGCGCGGAGCTGGCGACGGCGGACGGCAGGCAGCTGCGCTCGCTGCTCGCGCTGCCGGTCGGGGCCGGCGGGGCCGTCCACGGCGTGCTCGTCCTCGCCCACCACCGCAGCGCCGCCTTCTCCACCCGCCAGGTGGCGCTCGCCCAGGCGCTCGCCCGCCACCTCTCGGGCGCCGTCGAGATGTGCGGAGTGGCCGAGGAGCAGCGGCGGATCGCCCACGCCCTCCAGGAGTCGCTGCTGCCGCCGCTGCTGCCGGCGATCGACGGCGTCGAGCTCGCGGCCCGCTACCGGCCGAGCGGCGCGGGCAACCTCGTCGGCGGTGACTTCTACGACCTCTTCTTCGACACCGAGGGCGGTTTCTACGTGCTGCTCGGGGACTCGAGCGGGATCGGCCCGGAGGCGGCGGGGCTGGCGGGGATCGCGCGCTACACCGCCAGGGCTCTCGCCGGGCCGGCTCCGCCGCCCGCCGAGGTGCTGGCCGAGATCAACGTCGCGCTGCTGCGAGCCGCCTCCGACGACCGCTTCTGCACAGCGGTGCTCGCCCACCTGCGGCGCGGCCCCGCCGAAGCTGGCTCGGTCGCTGCCGGCGCCGTCGAGGTGTCCCTGGCATCGTCGGGGCACCCGCCTGGGTATGTGCTCCGGTCCGGCGGCGCGCTCGAGCCTGCGAGCGCGTCGACCGGGATGCTGCTCGGGGTGACCGAGCCGGCCCCGGCGGCCGCCTCGCTGCTGCGACTCGCTCGTGGCGACGCGCTGGTGCTCTACACCGACGGCGTCATCGAGGCCCGGGACGAGGCCGGCGAGACCTTCGACGACGCCGGCGTGCGCGCCGTGCTCGCCGCTGCCGCCGGGCGCTCGGCCGAGGGCATCGCCCGGCGCCTCGAGAGGGCGGCCCTCGATCACCGCGCCGGCGGCGACAGTGACGACATGGCGATCGTCGTCGTGCGCATCCGGCCCGAGGGGGGCTGAGCCCCGCCACCGGCGCCCCGGCCCGGCGCCCCGGCCGGCGCCGCCTTCAGGCAGTCGTGGACG
>DAHUZG010000452.1 GCA_027306715.1 Acidimicrobiaceae bacterium | reverse complement strand
ACGCGCCGCCGTAGTCGCGCCTCTCGTCCTGCGCTCGATCCGGGACCGCCCGGGTCGCAACGCGTCCCGGGGCGGCGCGGAACGCGACGAACGGCCCGCACAGGGGCCGTTCGTCGAGTGTCACATCCAAATGTGAAGATGTGGGAGGTCTAAACGTGAAGACCTCGTGGTGGCGGGGGTAGGATTTGAACCTACGACCTTCGGGTTATGAGCCCGACGAGCTACCAGACTGCTCCACCCCGCGGCGCTCCGACCACGTTACCACCCCCTCGCCGCGCTGCAGTCCGGGCCCGTGACCCCACCCGACGGGCCCGACGCCTACGACGTCCCCGGACGTCCCCCCTCAGGCGTTGGCGGGGGCTCTGGGGCGGCCGTTCACGGTGGAAGGGGCCGGCGCCGCACCCCGCGGGGCAGCGGCCGTGCGCCCAGCTGACGAGCCCTTCCCCGCCCGGAGCGAGGAGGGCTGGCGGGTCGAGGCCGTGAGCGCCCGCTCGGCGTCGGCGGAGAGCTGGGCCGCCATCTTCAGGTCGTTGAGGTAGGCGGACACCCCCGCTTGACCCTTCTTCAGCTCAGCCTGCGCCTGCTCGTAGTAGGCGGCGGCCTTGCGGATGTCAGCCGCCACCTGCGCGGGAACAGTCGTCGAGCCCCGCGGCGAAGCGCCGCTCCCACCGCCGAGCAACGAGTCAAGGGCTGCCGCCGGCGTGGCCGCCAGGGCAACCTGCTTGCCATAGACGACGAATGCCCCCCGTTGGGTCGGATAGCGCGCCCCCGATGCGGTGACGTAGACAGGTATCACATAGACGAGCGAGTCGACGATCGGGAGCGCTTCCACGGTTCCGAAGCTCACGTGTGCACCCTGCGCGGCGAGAGCGGCGACCTGGCTCTGTCCGACTGTCCGCGCCACCCCGGCCGCGAGGGTCGGGCCGAGCGCGTTCGAGCTCGGCACGACGAGGGCGCTCAGCTGACCGAATGAGCTCGGGTCCGTCGGCGAGGCATCCGAGCGGGCGAGGAGAAGCGCGCTCAGGCTCTGCGGCCCCTCCCCCCCCGGCAGCGCGTACGGCACCAGCGGCTCGACGAGGAAGAACGTCGGCCTGCTGTCCCCGCTGAGCTGGATCAGCTCGTACTGGGGCTGATACGGGGCGGGCTCGCCGTTGGCCGTGACCCCTGCCGAGCCGCCCGAAGCCCCGGTCGCCGACGCCGCCGGCGCCAGGCGCTGAGCAGGGAGCGAGAGATCGTGCGGAGTGAGCGAGCCGTAGGCGCCGTACATCGTCGCCTGCACGGTCATCAGGTCCTGGGGGTAGCGCAGCTGGCGCAGCACCTGGCCGCCATCGAAGGCGGCCAGCGCGCTGTAGGGCTGCAACAGGTGCGGATAGGTGTTCTCGTAGGAGGTGACGAGCGGATCGGACTGGTCGAGCGCGTAGAAGCGCATCGAGCCGGTCGTCGCGTCAACGACTGCTACGGCCGCGTCTCTCACGTAGTCGTAGTGGCCGCCGAGCGCGCTTCCTGCTGGAAGCATGCTCGTGTCAGCGAGAGCCGCGTCCGGGAAGTACGAAGTCGTCGCGTAGGCGTTGAGCACCCAGTACAGCTTGCCGTCGGCGATGACGGCGTAGGGGTTGGTGTCGATGCGGAAGAACGGCAGCGACTTCTCCACCCGCTGGCGCACACCGGTCAGGTAGAGGATCTTCGAGCTCGGGGTGATCAGGCTGGAGACAAGGAGGTTGAAGTCCCGCAGCTTGACCGCGAAGGCAAGCCGTGGCCAGAACGAGCCGATCGACACCGCAGAGGACCCGGAATAGCTTGACGAGCCCGGCTGCAGCCCGGGTGTCTGGTAGTCGAGCTCGTGCAGCTTGGTGTCGACGATGACGTACCTGCGCCCTTCGGGCGAGAAATAGACCCGGTTGCCGGCGGCGGTGAGCGTCGGGGCTCCCGTGGCCGGCCGGCTGTCGATGCCGCTCAGCAGATAGCTCGGTGATCCCCCCGACGCCGTGTTCGACGGTGCGACCACCGCCCCGTAGCCGTGGGTGAAGACGAGCTCGAGGTTCTCCCATGTCGGCGAGGCGACCTTGGAGGTGGCGAGCTCGCGCACGCCGACGAGGAGTGGCTCGAGACGGCCGTTGACGATCATCCGGTTGGCGGTGACGTCGCCGACTGAGTAGAAGGACTCCTCGTCCTCGGCACCGAACGCGCTCGTGGCCGGGGCGGCGTCCCACAGCGAGGCGTCGTCGATCGTCTGGCGGTAGTGGGCGAGCACGGTCGTGTTGAGATCGTGACTGGCCGAGAAGCTCTTGAGCGTGACATTGCCGATCCCCATCGCGAACTGCGTGTTCCCGACGTTGTCACTGAGGTACTTGCCGACCAGCCCCTTCTGCGCGGGGCTCACCGCCACCGCCTGCTGCACCGAGGGATAGATGACGCCGATCGCGAGCGCGATGAGCGCCCACAGCCCGAGCGCTATCACCGGCAGCACGAGGGTGCGCTGGTAGACGTTGACGACGAGCATGACAAAGGCCACGAGCGATACCACAGCCAATAGCGTCATCGCCGGCAGGCGGACCTGGACGTCGGTATAGGACGCTCCAGGTGACGAGCCGTGCGGAAGGTCGATTGTGTACCGGTCGACGAAGTAGTAGGCCCAGGCGCGCACGAGCGCCATCGCCCCGAGGATGAGCGAGAGGTGGGCGACCGCCCTCGGCTCGAGATGGCGGGCCCCCTGGGTCCGGATCGTCCCGGAGAGGAAGTGGGCGATCGCCGTCAGCACGAGCGTCACGAGCAGGGCGACGAGGATCCAGTCGACAAGGAAGGAGAGGAAGGGCAACCGGAATACGAAGAAGCTGTCGTCACGGCCGAAGACGGGGTCGCTCTTGTTGAAGTTGACGGCGTGCTCGAACAGCAGCCAGTGCTGCCACTGCGAGGACGTCCCTGTGCCGAGGGCGAGCCCGACGAGCAGCGACGCCGCCGTGCGCAGCACGAAGGCGTGCGGCAGCACCAGGGTGCGGTAGCGCCGCACGAGGTCGGACTCAGTCGGGAGGAAGAGCGTCCGTTGGGCGATCTTGTCGGCCAGCCACAAGCTCGACCAGACGAGGGTCATCGCCAGGATCACGAAGGTCCCCGAGAGGCCGAGCTTGGAGACGACGAGGGCGCGCCACACCTCGCCGACGTGCGCAGCCTGGAACCAGAGGTAGTTGACGTAGAAGCCGGCCAAGCCCTGCAGCACGACGACCAGCACGACGAGCAGCACGAGAGCGACGAGCAGCCACACGCTGCGACGGCGTGCCAGCGTGTGCGGCAGCGGCTCGGTGCTCACCCGCATCGGGAGGAACCCTAGGCGAGCACCGGTACGAGCAGGCAGCGGCAGCCGGCGTGGACCGGCGGCCTGAGGTGGCCCGTCGGGAACTCGTCTTCGGCGCCGATCGGGCCGGCAAGCTCGTTGTCGTCGCAGTCGGGGCAACCGCCACCGGAGTCATCGACCACCCAGCGCACGAGCAGGCCGGCCCGACCCGCGATCTGGCCGACCCCGTCGCTGAAGGCGCGATTGGCATAATCGGCGGCGACCCGCTCGACCCGCTCGCCCTTCCACTCCCGGTAGACAGAGCCGACGAGGCTCGGGATGCCCGAAGGGTCGCCGCCGAGCTCATCGATGCCCTGGGTGAGCCGTCCGGCGATCTGCTCGGAGATCTCGCCGGCGAGCAGCCCCGCGATCTCGACGGCGGTGGTGTTGGGCTCGGCATCGAGGTCGAGCAGGTGCTGGGCTCCCGGCTCGGTGAGCGACTCGGCGAAGCCGCAGCCGGCGGCACGGCACCGGCCGAGCAGCGCCGCGGCCGCCTCGGCGAGGCGCGCCGCGTTGAGCGAGTCGACGACGACAGCGCCGGCGTCGTCGTCCTTGCGCCGATGCCGGAGAGCGTCGAGAATCTCATTCTGCTCCTCGAGCAAAGCTCGCTTCAGTCGCCGTGCGAGCTCGCTCGGGCAGCCTCCGAGCAGCTCGTCGCGCTGCGCGATCACCGCCGCAACCGCCGAGAGCGGCTCACCGGTCCCGCCGCCGTCGTCATTCTCTGCAGGCAGCACCTCCGCTTCCTCCGCTACGGCGGCGCTCGTCCCGCCACGGCGGCGAGACCGGCCGGCGGCCTCGCGGGTGCCGGACGTGGGTCCGTTGGCGCCGTTCACCCCCTTCGGCGACGGGTCGCCGGCGGCCGTCGCCGTCGCATTCGCCGCCGAGGCCGGTTGCGAGGTGTGCGACGTCGGAAAAGCGCCCCAAGGGGCAGCAGGCAGCGCGTTCCCAACGGTTCCCGCCGCCGGCGAGGGCTCGGACGGCTGCGAGCCGAGAACCCGGTGCGCCTCCGCGACCTCCTGTGCCCGGTTCGCCCTGATCCGGGCGAAGAGCTCGTCGACGGTGGGCTTGCCGGAAGGTCCGCCCGCTTCGAGGTCGCCGTCCCCGGTGTCTCCCGTTGCCTGCAGCTCGCCGGTCGTCGCCTCGGCCGCCACAGCTCCGTCATCTGGCGGCGTTTGTGCCGGCGCTGCAGGTGAGATGCCCGCGGGACCATCGCCGGTGTCGCCGTGCTCAGCACCGAGTGGCGGCTGCGCATCCTCTCCCCGGGCAACGCCGGGAGCGGCCGGCGGCGGCGGCGCCTCGACGGTATCCTGCCCGCTCTCGGTCCGGGGGGGGCTCTCGATCCCCGCATCGCCGGGGGCGTCGCTGGCGAGGTTCGCCCCCCTGGCACCGCCGGCGAGATCGTCAGCGGCCGTTGCCATCTCACGGCCCGCGTCGGCGACCTCCGGGTCGGGCGCGAGGGCGACGTCCCCCGTGTCTCCGCCGTGCGCATCGGCGCCACCAGCCCCTTCGGCACTCGCAGGGGAGCTGGAACCGGCGTCCTCGATGGTCTCGACGTCGGTGCCTGGCTCCAGCGGCTCCTCGACGAGCACGTCGGGCCCCTCCCCCGGCTCGGACTCGCCGTCAGCGGCCCCCGCGCGCCCCTGCTCGGCCAGCTGCTCGGCCACTTGCTCGGCAGCGAGCAGGGTCTCGGCGACGAGCTCGTCGTTCAACACCGAGAGCCCGGCGAGGTCCTCGCTCGAAGCCCGCTCGCCCTCGGCGGCGGGGTGGTCGGTGACGTCGTCGGCTGCCCCCCTCGCCTGCTCCTCGGCACCGGCGAGCCGTCCGCGAAGCGATTCGACCTCGCTCGCCACGGCGTCGACCACACCGAGCAGGGTGTCCTTGCCGGCGCGCAGCTGCTCTATCTGCAGGTGCAGGCTCCTGCGGCGGGTGGCCAGGTCCGCGAGCACGCGCCGCCGCGCCTCGCGAGCCTCGGCGACCATCGCCCGGCACTGCTCGGTCGTCGTGTCGCGGGCGGCCGAGGCGGCCCGCTCCGCTGCCTCCCGCAGCTCTGCAGCTTCTGCCCTGGCGCGTGAGATGATCTCCTCGGCTTGGCCCGTCGCCGTGGCGGTGCGCTCGTCGAGCACCGACGCTGCCTTCGCGCGCAGCGACGCTGCTTCTGCCTCGGCGCGCGCCACCACGTCGCGCGCCGCGTCGTGAGCAGCTTGCAGCACTCTCGCCGTCTCGAGACCGACCGCTGAGGCGAGCGTGGCTTCGTCGATCTTGGGGTTGGCGGCGCGACGCTCGGCATCGGCGAGGCGCGTCTCGAGCTCCGCCTCGCGTTGCGACGCCTGGCGCAGCAGTACCGCCACCTCCTCGAGGAAGCGGCGGACGGCGTCCGGGTCGAAGCCCCGGCGCACGGTCGCGAACGTGCGGGCGCCAACCTCGTTGGGGCCGAGCGCTGCGCTCGAGATGTGTACAGGCGGTCTGTCGAGCGACATCGGCGAGCAGCCTAGGCGCAGCCCGCGCTGGACGGTATGCCGACTTGGCGACATCCGACAGCTCGCCGGTCCAGCCCGCGCCGGTCCAGCCCGCGCCGGTCCAGCTCGCGCCGGTCCAGCCGGCGCCGGTCCAGCCGGCGCCGGTTCAGCCCGCGCCGGTTCAGCCGGCGCCGGTTCAGCCTCGCGCCGGACTGGCTATCGAGCCACCGAGTGAGCGGAGATCCGCCAGGACTTGGGAGATGTCGGACACGGCGAAGATCCTCAGCTTGTTGCCGGCGTGCTTCTCGGCTGTCGAGCGCTCGACGGTTGGCACGAAGAAGACCGACGCGCCGGCGTCTCGGACCGCGACCGTCTTCTGCGCCACGCCGCCGACGTCGCCCACCTGACCAGTCACCGACATCGTGCCGGTCGCGGCGACCTTCCGACCCCCGGTGAGGCTCTTCGGGTCGAGCTGCTGGATCAGCGCCAGGGTATAGGCAAGGCCGGCGGACGGTCCGATGATGTTCCGAGGGTCCATGCTGACCGTGAACGGCAGGCCCGTCGTGACGTAGTCGACCTCCGACAACTGGCTGTCGAGGCCGAGGCAACCCCTCGGGACGCCTGTCGGCTCGTAGGGCTTCAATTTCGTCTTCGTGCCTGCCCGGGCGCAGATGACGGCGAGCCCACCCGTCACTTTCTCCAAGCGCAGCTCGCCGAGACGCACGTCGACGGTTCGCACCCGTGTCGCGCCGAAGAGGTGGACGCGCACGCTCACCTGAGTCCCGGGCTGCGGGCTGCCGAGGGCGGTGGCGAGGCTCGTGAAGTCTCTGACGCGGTGGCCGTCGACGGCGACTATCACGTCGTTGTCGGCGAACGCCGCTGCGCCCGGTGAGCCGGGGAGGGGCTGGTAGACGATCACTCCCGAGGCAGAGGCGCCGACGCCGTAGCCGAGAGCCCGCAGCCCGACCACTGTCGCCGCCTGCCGCGCGTTCGCCATGTCGATGACGCCCTGGCTGACGTATTGCGCCGGCGTCGCCGGGCCGATCACGCTCTGGGTCGGCTCGACAGCGTCGTCGCTGTTCCACTTGTACCAGAAGTAGTCGATCGCCTTCAGGTAGATGATGTTGACATCGGTGAGCAGGACCGCTCCCCGATGGTGTTGGCGCAGCTTCGGCGGCACCGTCACGAGCGAATCGGCGTTGATCGCCGTCCCCGGCACGACAGCGATGTAGGGAACGGTCCAGAGGCTGGCCACGATGACGGCGACGAGGAGGAGCGCAAGGACGCCACCCACGACATGAATCGGCCCGATGCGACCGTGACGCCCGGTGGGCGGCGCTGTTGTGGGCCCGGTACCCGCGCCGTCCGCCGACTGCTCACCGCCGGTGGCGGCCTCGAGGGGGCGCTCGCCCGCAGCAGGGTCGGTGGCAGGCTCGGCGGCGGCGTGCCCGGCGCCCCCAGGGGCGACGCCGGTCCAGCCATTCGCCGCTCGCCCGCTCTCGTCGCCCCCGTCCACCTGCGCTCCTCACGTCTCTGCCGGGCTCTGCTGTGAGCTGTCGGTGGGATCGCGGCAGGCTTCTTGCCTGCGACCGTCCCGCCTCGGCCTAGCCTGCCACGCATGGCTGCAGGCTCCGGCGCGACGCCCGGCGGCGCCCTTCGGCGCGTCGAGCTCGCTCGCCGGCGCGGTGAGCTGGCGCTCGCCGCCGCCGATGGCAAGGAGGAGACCGTGCGCGCCGCTCTCGGTGACGACGAGCCGGCGCTGCGCGCCGGCGCGCTGCGGGCGCTCGTCACCCTCGGCGGAGCACAGCCCGGTGACCTCGCTGCTGCCCTCGCCGACCCCGATCCCTTGGTCCGCCGCGCCGCATGCGAGCTCGGCAGCGCCTTGCCGCCCGGCTGCGCGCCCGCCGTCGTCGCGCTGCTCGATGGCGAGGTCGCGGCGGTCGTCGAGGCGGCCGCCTACGCCCTGGGCGAGCTCGGCGACCGGGCGGCGACACCGGCGCTCTGCAAGGTCGCCGGCCGGCATGCCGACCCGCTCTGTCGCGAAGCGGCGGTCGCCGCCCTGGGAGCTATCGGCGACGAGAGGGCTCTCACCGTTGTGCTCGACTGCCTTGCTGGGCCGCCGGCGCTCCGGCGCCGCTCGGTCGTCGCCCTGGCCGCCTTCGACGGTCCTCAGGTCGAGGGGGCCCTGCGGCGAGCGCTCGCGGATCGGGACTGGCAGGTCCGCGAGTGCGCTGCGGCTGTGCTCGGGGTGCAGGAGAAGGCGGCTGGCGGGCCGGACGTCAGTGACGCGGAACGGCGCTGAGGGACTGCTCGGAAGACACCCGCTCAGCGAGGCGCCCGGCGGCGCCGCGCACGGCGAGCAGCTCGGGCTCGTCGACGTGGACCGGCAGCCCCGTGGCTCGAGCGAGGCGCCGGTCGAGCCCCTCGAGCCGGGCCACCCCACCGGCCAGCTGCACACCGCTGCCGAGCAGGTCGTTGGCGAGATCGGGCGGCGCCTTGGTGATCGTGCTCACGACCGCCTCGAGCATCCGCCGTACGTCGGGCTCGAGCGCCGCCGAGAGCTCGTCGCGCCCGACCTGCACGCGACGGGGAACCCCGCTGCGCCGGTCGCGACCGACGAGCTCGGCGACCGGCTGCGGCTCCTCCGGCGAACCGGCGCCCGGGCCGGCGGCGCCGCTCACCGCGCCGAGCAACCGCATCAGCTCGTCGATCACCCGCCGTTCGACGTGGACCCCATGGCGCTCGGCGAGATGCTGGTGGACGGCGCGATGGAGGTCCTCGCCGCCGACCGGAGCTGCTGTCGAGGCGACGATCCCCCCGAGGGCGAGCACGCCGGCCTCGGTGGTGCCGGCACCGATGCTGACGACCATCCACCCCGCGGGCTCGTCGATCGGGAGGCCGGCGCCGAGGGCACAGCACACCGACACCTCGGCAAACTCCACGGCGCGAGCCCCAGCGTGGCGGAGCGAGCGCGCCAGGGCGCGGGTCTGAACCGGGGTCGCCGCCGCGGAGACGGCCGCCAGGACTCTCGGGCGTGTCATCCGGCCCGCCCCGGCCCGCCGCAGCACCTCGGCGATCAGTGCGTCGGCGAGCTCGAGGTCGACGAGCTGGCCCCGCCGCACCGGCCGCACGCCGGTCACCCGGCCGGCGCTCGCGGCGACAAGGGCCAGCGCCTCGCGCCCGAAGGCCAGCAGGCGCCCGGAATCGGCATCGACGGCGGCGACCGTCGGCTCGTCGAGAAGGACCGCACCGGAGGCGTCAGCGACGCGGGTGTTGCCGCTACCGAGGTCGAGTGCGAGATCCACCTTCAGCTGACCCTGGCGAGCACGTCGTCAATCTAGGCCCCCTCAGCAGCGGAGCGTCGGCGCCAGGGCCGCTCGTGCAGGCGGCACTCGCGGGCCTCGGGAGACTACCGGGGGCGGGCACCACAGCGGCGCGTGCGCCACTAGCCTGCCACGCCGTGGCCTTCGCCGACGACTTCAGCGACGGGCCCGACGAGGAGTCCAGCCCGCCCCTGCTGCCTCCCGATGACCGCATCTGGCGACACCCCTCCGAGCTCGGAGCGGCCGAGCAGCCGTTCGTGCTCGATCCAGTCGCCGTGCGGCGCCGTTGGCTCTCGAGCCAGCCCACGAGGGCCAGCGCCTGGACGGCCGGCCTCGTCGGCGCCATCCTCGCCACCGGCCTCGTCGTGCTCGGCACCCATCTCGCCAGCGCCTTCACCCAGCCGAGCAGCCAGCCCTTGGCGGCGCCAGGTACCGGCGGCGGCGCCGACGTCCAGGTGAGGGTGGCTGCCAGCTCTACTGCCGCCGGCGAGACCCAGGTGAGCACCTCGGTGACCGCCACGCTCGCACGCGTCGGGGCCGCAGTCGCCCTCCTCGAAGCCTCCGTCGGCTCCCGTGACGTCTTCTCCCTCGGCGTTGTCACCGGTGCTGACGGCACGCTCGTGGCCCCGCTGTCGGCCGTCGACGGCGCCTCGAGCGTGCTGGTCACCCTACCGGACACCGTCACCCACGTCGGAGAGGTGGTCGCCACCGACGCCTATTCCGGCCTCGCTCTGATCCACGTCCAGAACGTCTCAGGGCTGCCCACGGCCAGCTTCGACACGAGCCAGCCGGCTCCGGGAGCGCTCGTCTGGGCCGTCGGCCGCTCAGGCTCCGGGGACGCCTATGTCGGCACCGTGCGCGCCGTCGGGGCGAACAATCCCGCCGGCTGGCCCGTCGATCTGCTCGCCGATGTCCCCGCCAGCGACGCTATGCCGGGAACGCCGCTCGTCGGCGATTCCGGCAAGGTCGTGGCGATCGTCACCGGCTCGCTCGACGGCGGCCGCGAGGTGGCCGCAGAGCCGTCGTGGCTCGCCGCGCCGGTCGTCGAGCAGCTGGCGCTCCACCACCTCGTCACCCACGGCTGGCTCGGCATCCGAGGCGTCGACCTCACCCGTAGAGGCATCCCCGACGGCGTCGTCGTCCAGCTCGTCTTCGCCGGCGCCTCGAGCGTCGGCGCCCTGCGTCCCGACGATGTGATCACCGGCGTCGACGGCGTCCGGTGCGACAGCGTGAGCGCTCTCTCGAGCCGCCTCTACGCGATGACACCCGGCACGTCGGTGGTCCTCACGGTTCGCCGTGGCGCCAAGACGCTGTTCGTCGCCATCCGCCTCGCCCCGCAGGCCTGAAGACCGCCGGCGGGCCGGGCCCGCGCCACCTCGTTCGGCGCGAGCCGATGGCGAGCGTTCGGGGACGGCGTAGATTCAACGAGCATGGATCCTGACCTGCCCTCGGGTCTGGGGGGCTTCTTCCAGGGCCTGCTCGGCGACTTGCTGCGCCTGATGCGCACCGACTCGCCGGTCCAGTGGGACCTCGCTACCCAGCTGGCACAGAACATCGCCGCAGACGGCGCCAGCGAGCCGAACGTGGACCCGATGGAGCGGATCCGCCTCGAGGAGCTGAGCGGCATCGCCGAGCTTCACGTCGCCGACGTCACCGGCATGGCGATCACGCCGTCGGGCGGCCGGCTCACGATCCTCCCGACCGGACGGGCCGAGTGGGCGCGCCGCAGCCTCGCCGACTGGCGGCCGCTCATCGAGCAGATTGCCTCCTCGGTCTCGCCGCCGGCCGTCCCCGGCGCCGGCGGTGGCCGCCCCGGCGAGGACACCGGCCGCAGCAGCAGAGGCAGCGGCGGCGAGAGCCGCGGGATTCCCGGTGAGGGGATGCCCGACGGGGCCGCCGACCCGGGAATTCCCGGTCGGCTGGGCGCCGACGGCGGCAGCCTGTCCGAGCCGGGCGAAGACGACGGCGGGACGGCGGACCTCTCGGCGCTCATCAGCCAGTGGACGACGACGCTCGCCCCGACGATGGTGGCCATGCAGGTCGGTCGGGTCGTCGGCCTGCTCGCTCAGCGGGCCCTCGGCCAGCACGAGCTGCCGCTGCCGCGCCGTGAGCAGGGCCAGCTTCTCGTCGTGCCGGCCAACGTCGCCCAGTTCGCGGAGGACTGGAGTCTGCCGATCGACGATGTCCGGCTCTGGCTGCTCGTGCGCGACCTGGTCGCCCACACGGTTCTCGGACGCCCGTTCGTGCGCGCCCGCATCGAGGCGATGCTCGTCGAGCACGCGCGCGGGATCCGACCCGACCCCACCCTGCTCGACGCTCGACTCGGCGACCTCGGCGGCCTCGGGGGCGACCTCGGCGACCTGATGCGCCTCCTCGGCGACCCGACGGCGCTCGGTCAGGCACTCGACACCCCCGAGGCGCGCCGCGTCCGGGCCGCCCTCTCGGCCGCCGAGGCGGCGATCTCCGGCTACGTCGAGTGGGTCACCGACGTCGTCGCCGCCCGGGCGATCGGAGCGCGCCTGCCGGTCAGCGAGGCGATGCGGCGGCGGCGCGTGGCGCGCAGCGGGGACGAGCGGGCCGCCGAGGCACTCTTCGGCCTGCGGCTCGACCAGGAGCAGGTCGACCGCGGCGTGGCCTTCATCCGAGGAGTCGTCGAGCGGGCCGGTCAGTCCGAGCTCTCGAAGCTCTGGCTCGTCGACAACGGGCTGCCGACGCCGTCGGAGATCGAGGCGCCGGGCCTTTGGGTGGAGCGGGTCAACCTGCCGCCGCTCGAGGGCAGAGCGCCGCCGGACCTCAGCGGCCGCTCTCCTCCTCGGGAAGTCCGAGGTCCCATTCGAGACGGAAATTCTCGCGCTCCGCGTCGCGCACGATGCGCTCGCGGTTGCGCCGGAATTGAGGATCGTGCGGGGGGACGAGGTTGAGCCGCGCCACCACCCGCTCGCGGAAGGCCTCCATCGCCTGGCGGTCGCCGTCGCGCCCGAATTCGACCTCCCAGTGCGGGGCGACCGGGCCGAGGTAGACGACGCGCACGTCGCCTCGCGGCTCGACGTGCTCGCTGACCTCGCTGGCTCCTATCGTCATCGTTCCGGATCCTCCTCGGCTCGCCACAGCTCGCCTGATCTCGGCGAGATCCTACGGGGCGCGCGCGCAACGTGAGGTCGGCCGTGTAGCGTGCCTAACGGCGTGCCCGCTCGGGGCGCGCGCAGCGAATGGCGGGCGCGATGGACACGGCGTGGATGGCACGTGGGAAGTGCCGGGACCTCCCCCCGGAGACCTTCTTTCCGAGCGACGGCGTCGGAGTCGACGTGGCGCGGCGGATCTGTGCCGACTGTGTCGTCAAGTCACCCTGCCTCGAGTACGCCATGGCAAACCACATCGACCACGGCGTCTGGGGAGGCACCTCCGAGCGCGAGCGTCGCCGCATCGCCCGCCAGCGGCGCCACCTCACCTTGCACCAGGCCTGAGCCGGCGGAGCCGGAGCTGACGGGCGCCAGCCTGGCCAACCACCTTCACCGGCCGTGCTGACCTGTGTCCTCAACCTGAGCGAGGGCCGCGACGAGCGAGTGCTTGACGCGCTGGCACGGGCCGCCGGATCGGCGCTGCTCGACCTGCACACCGACCTCCGCCATCACCGAAGCGTGCTCACCCTCGGTGGTGTTGATGTCGAGCAGGCGGCCCGCAATGTCGCCGAGGCGGCAGTCACCCGGATCGACCTCTCCCGTCACGTCGGGGTCCATCCTCGTCTCGGCGCTCTCGATGTCGTGCCGTTCGTACCTTTTCCACCCTATCTGGACCCGTCTCAAGTGAGCTCGGTGCAGGGCGCACCGGAGCCGATGACAGCCGGAACGACAGGGGCCGGAACGACAGGCAGAGCGGCGGTGCCCTCGGCTGCGGAGCCCGCGAGACCGATCTGGCTGGCTCCGCTCGACGAGGCCCTGGCGGCGCGCGAGTCGTTCATCGAGTTCGCCTGCCGGACGCTGCGCCTCGCCAGCTACCGCTACGGCCCCGAGCGCTCGCTGCCCGAGGTGAGGCGGGGCGCCGGCAAGGGCCTCGGCCCGGACTGTGCGCCTGCCGTACCGCGACGAGCGGCCGGAGCCTGCTGTGTCGGGGCACGCGGCCCGCTCGTCGCCTACAACGTCGTGCTCGCCGAGCCGGACCTAGCGCTCGCCCGGTCCGTCGCGGCAGCGCTGAGATCGAGCTCCGTGCGTGTCTTGGCCTTCGCTCTCGGCACAGAGGTGCACGTCTCGTTCAACTTGATCGAGCCACATCTGGTCGGCCCCGCCGACGCCTACGACGCAGTGAACCGCCTCGCCGGGATACGTCGTGCCGAGCTCGTCGGCCTCGTTCCCGAAGCGGTCCTTGCCGCGATCCCCGTCGAGCGTTGGAGCGAGCTCGATCTTCGGGCCGACCGAACCCTCGAGTGGCGCCTCGCGGCCGCCTCGGCCCCGGGGAGGCCCGGCGCTCCGCCAACACGGGCGCCCGCCCGATCGCGGTGACACCAGCGGCGATGCCCGGCGCGAGCCACAGGCTGTCGCCGGCGGTGACGGTAATGACCGGCTAGGAGGCGGCGACCTCGCGCAGAGCGAGCACACGGGCGCGGCGGACCCGGCGGCGCTCGCGCTCGCTCATGCCTCCCCAGATCCCGAACTTCTCGCCGTTTGCGATCGCGTAGTCAAGGCAGTCCTCACGAACCACGCATCCGCGGCAGACCTCCTTCGCCTCGCGCGTCGACGAGCCGCGCTCGGGGAAGAACAGGTCCGGGTCGACGCCGAGGCAGTTGGCGCGGGTCTGCCACCCCTTCTCGCCCGAACCCAACAGCGCGCTCAAGTCCACGGTCGCCTCCTTTGCGGTGAACCGCCACCGCATCACAGCGGTGTAACTACACCGCTGCAAGGATCATGGACCGCCCGCAGGCCGTGCGCAAGGGGCAATTTTCGTCACCCTCGCGGCCGGAACGGGCTTTTCCGGCGGGCGTTCTCGGGCGAACGGCGCACTTGTCGAGAAGCTGGGCCCAGCCGGCGGCGCGGCGACGAACCGGGCGGAGCGACTCAAGCGCCGGGGCGCATCCTGCGGGTCCGCGCCGAGCGCTGCTCCACAAAGTCGACCAGCAGGTAGTCGCCGAGGTCCTCGGGCGTGGTGAAGAACGCCCGGCCGCGATTGCGCCGGGTGAGCTGCTCGATGAACGAGCGCAGGCCGCCCGTGGCGTCGAGGACGAAGGTGTTGATGCGGATCCGCTCGCGCGTGCAGCGCGCCACCTCGACGAGAGTGGCGTCGAGGGTCTCCTGGGCCGGCGGGTAGTTGAAGAAGACCTCGCCCCCCGCCAGCACATGGGCGGTCGGCTCGCCGTCGGTGACGACGATGATCTGCTTGGCGCCGGGCCGGTGGGCGAGCATCTTGCGCCCGAGGGCGAGAGCGTGCTGGAGGTTGGTCCCGTAGGCGAAGTCCCAGGAGACCTCGGGCAGCTGCCCGGGACGGATCTCGCGAGCCGTCGCCGAGAAGCCGATCAGCCCGAGGTAGTCACGCGGGTAGTGCGAGGCGATCAGCGCCTGCATCGCCATCGCCACCTTCTTGGCGGCAAGGAAGTTGTCCCGCATCGGCATCGACAGCGAGAGGTCGATGGCGAGCACCGTCGAGGCGCTCGTGTGATGCTCGTCGCGCTCGATCGCGAAATCGTCCTCCTGCAGAAGGATCGGCAGGTCGACGGCGGCAAGCCGGCCGCCGCGGCTCGCCGCAGCGCGCCGGCCCGTGGGCCTTGCACCCGTGGCGGCGGGCGCCCGGACGGCGGCGGACGCTGTGCGGGGGGGGCCCGTCTGCTCGCTGTTCTCCCGCTCGAGCAGCGCCTGCTCGCCGGCGCGGCGCTCGATGGCGTTGCGCAGCGTGCGCTCGACGTCGAGGCGGAACACGTCGCCGTACTCGTACGCCTTGGTCTCTCCCGAGCGATCGTGGCCGATTCCCGAGACGCCGAGCGGATGCTGGCCGAGGCGATCCCGCTGCAGGCGGCTGAACAGCTCGGCCAGCGCCAGCGATCCGAGCCGGCGCAGCCCTCGCGGGGTGAGCGACAGATGGCCCTCGCTGCGACCGACGAGACCTGCCTGCTCGAGGCGGCGGGTGAGCTCGGCGAGCGCGGCGAGCGACTCCGCGGCGTCCGGTCCGAGCAGGTCTGCAACACGCTCGAGATCGACCTCGGCGAGCTCGCCGGGCGAGGAGATGCCGCCGAGCATCTGCGACAGCTCGTCGAGCGAGCCCATCTCGGCGAGAGCGTCAGCGGCCTCGGCGAACCCGCTCCCCTGGCCACCCTGGGGCAGGCGCATGCCGGCGTCCCACCCGGCGCCCGGCAGGGCGGCGCGCAGGTTGGCGCCGAGCCGGTCGAGCTGCCACGCCAGGTCGAGGTCGCCGAGCAGCTGATCGCTCAGTGCTTGCAGCTGGGCGCGCTGCTCGGGCGTCATCGAGGCGACGAGCGCAGAAGCCGCCGCCATCCGTTGGGCGAGCTGCTCGAGCAGCTCGTCGAGGTTCTCGGCGCCGCCGGGGAAGAGGTCGCCGAACTGCTCCATGAATTGCTCGAAGCCCGGGTCGAGAAGCTCGCCGGCAGCTCGTTGCTCGAGCATCCGGTTCAAGGCGTCGAGGCCGGCGCGCAGGTGCTCGCGCTGCTCGGGGGTCGCTCCCGCCAGCGCCCCGGCGGCCCGGTCGAGCTGCATCTGGGTGAGGTCCCGGCGCAGCTCGTCGAGTAGCTCCTCGAGCGCCTGGTGTGCCTCGCCGGAGACGAACTCGTGCGACTGCAGGGCGGCAAGTCGCTCAGAGAGCGACGAGGGCAGGAGGTCGAGCTCGTTGTGGCGGTCGGCCGCCTGCTCGGCGGCGCGGCGGCGGCCGTCCTCGTCCCCGGCACGGGCGGCGACCGACTGCTGATCGGCGGCGATGCTGTCGATCGCCCGGCGCTCGAGGTCGATGACCTCCCCGAGGCGGCGCGCGATCACGTCGTAGCGGCCGCTCACGTCGCCGCGCTCGGCGAGCTGGCGGCGGCGCTCGGCGAGACGGTCCATCAGCTGCCGCAAGCCCTCGACACTGCGCCCGTCGCGGCTCGTGAAGCCCTCCTGGAGCAGCCGACGGAGCGCGGCGTCGACGTCGCCGTGGTAGAGCAGGTCGTCGCGCAGCTGCGCGAGGATCTCCTCGCCACCGGGCAGCTGCGGCGGCGAGGAACCGTCCCAGGCGGAGTAGCGCCAGCGCAGCGCCATCGACGCCGACCCTAACGAGCCCGGTAGACCGAGCGGGAGCCGCTCTCGTCCTTGTTCAACCGGCGCGAGAGGTGCAGGCCCTCGAGGACGAGCTCGACGACGCTCGCCTGCACCGCCGGCTTGGCGTCGGCACCGCTCATCTCCGCGACGACCTCGCCGAGGGGCCCGAGATCGCGGGCGAGCTCGACGTAGCTCGCCACCGGCAGGTCGGGGCCGACCTCGACGCTGCGCTCGTCGGAGAAGGCGGCCACCACCTCGGGCAGGCGCAACGACGGGACGTGGGCACGGAAGGCCTGCAGCACCGCAGCGTGCATGAGCTGGGTGACCACCCCGGCGTCATCGCCCTCCTCGAGGCCCTCCACCTCGACCTTGCCGAGCGTCGAGGCGAGGAGGGCGCCGAGATCGGTCACCCGCGGAGCCGCCTCCCGCTCGCCGCCGCGCAGCGCTCGCCGCAGCGCAGCGGCGACGAGCGTCTCCTGGTTGGCGACGCTGAGGCGCACCGAGACCCCGGAGCGCTGGTTGACCCGCGGCGACTCGCGTGCCAGCTGGCTCAGCCGGGCGATGATCTCGGCCATGAACTCGGGAACCTCGACGGCGATCCCCTCGATGCAGATCGGTCGCGCCTCTTGGGCCACGATCGCCATCTCGGTCTCGACCTCGAGCGGGTAATGGGTGCGGATCTGGGCTCCGAAGCGGTCCTTGAGCGGGGTGATGATCCGCCCCCGGCTCGTGTAGTCGTCGGGGTTGGCCGAGGCGATCAGCAGCACGTCGAGCGGCAGCCGCACGCGGTAACCGCGGATCTGCACGTCGCGTTCCTCGAGCACGTTCAACAGCCCCACCTGGATCCGCTCGGCGAGGTCGGGCAGCTCGTTGACGGCGAAGATGCCACGGTTGCAGCGGGGCACGAGCCCGTAATGGATCGTCAGCTCGTCGGACAGGTAGCGGCCCTCGGCGACCTTGATCGGGTCGACCTCGCCGATGAGGTCGGCGATCGAGGTGTCGGGCGTGGCGAGCTTCTCGCCGTAGCGGTCGGAGCGGTGCACCCAGCTGATCGGGGTCTCGTCGCCGACGTCGGCGACGAGATCACGGGCATAGCGCGAGACGGGATGGAACGGGTCGTCGTTGATCTCCGAGCCGGCGATCTTCGGCACCCACTCGTCGAGCAGCGCGACGAGCGAGCGGATGATCCGTGACTTCGCCTGGCCGCGCTCGCCGAGCAGGATGACGTCGTGGCCGGCAAGAAGAGCGTGCTCGAGCTGGGGGACGACGGTGTCCTCGAAGCCGAGGACGCCGTCGACGACAGGCCGCCCCTCGATGATGCATGACAGGACGCTGCGCCGGATCTCCTCGCGTACCGGCACCGGCTGCCAGCCGGAGGCGCGCAGGTCGCCGAGCGTCGTAGGCGGTGGGGCGGGCGCCACTCGTGCTCAGGGGCGCGGTGCCCGCACTGCGGACCCGTTTCCCGATCCCCCTTTCGATCGGTGCGTGTTATTTTCCGGCATACGGCTCGCCGACGGTCTTCTCGACACAGTTACGCCGCCTTCGGGTATCGGATAGTGCCCATGAGCTGGTACAGGCCCTGGTCGTGGAACCAGCCGCGGGTCTGGCCGGCACGGAGGTCGCGGCCGCGCTTCTCGATCACCGAGCGCTTCGGCTGCCACCGCACATAGCGGTCCAGGATGACGAGCTTTCTGGCCGCGTTGCCAGGGCAAAAGCCCACCCGCTGGGCTGGTCCGGTTCTCAGGACGCAACACGCGCCCACCCTACCGGCGGGGGCCGTCGCGGGCCCCGCGGGAACGGCTCCGGGGGCGGCGACGGCGGGAGCCGGGAGAGCTCGTTTCGCCTCGACAGCGCTCCTGGCGCGAGACTGGAGCCAAGGAGGCAGCGGCCGCTGCAGCGCCGCGCCCAGCCGCTTCGGCCGGTAGGCCGCAGGCGAGAGACAGGGGGGCACGACAGCTGATGGAGGAGAGAGCGTGACCGCGGTGGAGAACGTCCCGGCCCCGGCGCCGGCCTTCGTGCACATCGAGGGCGTACGCGGCGGGCCACCACGCTCGACCGTGCTGCGCCCCGACCGCTGGTGGGTCCAGCCCGCCCTCGTCGTGCTCGGCCTGACGGCCTTCATCGCCTACACGATCTGGACGATCGTGCGCGACGGCAACTTCTACGCCGGCAACGTCGGCCGTGACTATCTCTCCCCGTTCTACTCGCCGTGCCTGACGAGCGTCTGTGCCAAGAACGGGTACGTCTGGGGCGACTGGAGCTGGTGGCGGACGTCGCCGGCGATCCTGGCGGTGATCATCCCCGGCGCCTTCCGCAGCACCTGCTACTACTACCGGAAGTCCTACTACCGCTCGTTCTGGCTGTCCCCCCCGGCGTGCGCCGTGGCCGACGCCGGCTCGACCCGCTCGGGCGGCGTGCGCAGCCGCTACAGCGGCGAGACGCGCTTCCCGCTCATCCTCCAGAACGTGCACCGCTACAGCTGGTATCTCGTGCTCGTGATCTCCGGCATCCTCACCTGGGACGCGATCGCCTCGTTCCGCTTCCCCGGTGGGATCGGCGTCGGGCTCGGCACGATCGTCTTCGTCCTCAACGCCGTCTTCATCTGGTCCTACACCCTCGGCTGCCACTCGTGCCGGCACCTCTGCGGCGGCAACCAGGACCGATTCTCGGAGGCGCCCGTCCGCCACTGGCTGTGGAAGAACGTCTTCTCGGCACTGAACGAGCACCATCAGCTCTGGGCCTGGGTCTCGATGATCTGGATCGCCTTCACCGACTTCTACGTCTGGCTCGTCGCCTCCGGGACGATCCACGACCCGAAGCTCTTCTGATGCCGCCCCGAGCTGGAGCGGCGTGCGACGGCCCGATCACGAGGTGGCGCCCATGAGCGAGTACGAGACCCACGACTTCGACGTCATCATCATCGGCGCCGGCGGCGCCGGCCTGCGCGCCGCGATCGAGTCGTCCGCCCTCGGCGCCCGCACGGCGGTGATCTGCAAGTCGCTGCTCGGCAAGGCGCACACGGTGATGGCCGAGGGCGGGGTCGCCGCCGCCCTCGGCAACGTCTGGCCCGAGGACAGCTGGAAGGTCCACTTCCGCGACACGATGCGCGGGGGCAAGCTTCTCAACAACTGGAGGATGGCACAGCTCCACGCCCAGGAGGCGCCCGATCGGGTGCTCGAGCTCGAGGAGTGGGGGGCGCTTTTCGACCGCACCCCGGACGGGCGGATCCTGCAACGGGACTTCGGCGGCCACCGCTACGCCCGCCTCGCCCACGTCGGCGACCGCACCGGGCTGGAGCTGCTGCGCACCGTCCAGCACCGCGCCGTCGACGTCGGCGTCGAGGTGTTCATGGAGTGCAAGATCGTCCGGCTGCTCACCGACGGCGGCGGGGCGGTCTGCGGGGCGGTCGGGCTGTGGCGTGAGTCCGGCAAGTTCGTCGTCTTCACCGCCCGGGCAGTCGTCCTCGCCTCCGGCGGCGTCGGCAAGACCTGGAAGTTCACCTCGAACTCCTGGGAGTCGACCGGCGACGGCCACGCCCTGGCCCTGTGGTCCGGGGCGGACATGATCGACATGGAGTGCGTGCAGTTCCACCCGACGGGGATGGTCTGGCCGCCCTCGGCCCGAGGCCTGCTTGTCACCGAAGGGGTGCGCGGGGACGGAGGGGTGCTGAAGAACCGCGAGGGCGAGCGCTTCATGTTCCGCTACATCCCGGACTTCTACGCCAAGGAGACGGCTGACTCGATCGAGGAGGCCGACCAGTGGTACGGGAACAAGAAGGACTTCCGCCGGCCACCTGAGCTGCTCCCCCGCGACGAGGTGGCACGTGCGATCAATTCCGAGGTGAAGGCCGGCCGCGGCAGCCCCCACGGTGGGGTCTTCCTCGACATCGCCTCGCGCCGCTCGGCCGAGGACATCAAGCGCCGCCTGCCGTCGATGTACCACCAGTTCAAGGAGCTGGCTGACGTCGACATCACCACCGACGCCATGGAGATCGGGCCGACGTGCCACTACATCATGGGCGGCGTGCGGGTCGAGCCCGACACCGCGGCGACGACGGTGCCGGGGCTGTTCGCCGCCGGCGAGGTCGCCGGTGGGATGCACGGCGCCAACCGACTCGGCGGCAACTCGCTCTCGGACCTGCTCGTGTTCGGTCGTCGCGCCGGCATCGGGGCGGCCGAGCACGCCCTCGGGTCGAGCCGTCACGCCGCCGCCGACCCCGCACAGGTCGACGACATCACCCGCGACTCGCTCGAGCCTTTCGAGCGCGACGGCGGCGAGAACCCCTACCAGGTCCATCAGGCGCTGCAGGACGCGATGCAATCGCTGGTCGGCATCATCCGCACCGAGTCCGAGCTCGTCGAGGCCTACGAGGCTCTCGCAGAGCTCGACGCCCGAGCGGCCAAGGTCAGCGTCGAGGGCAACCGCCAGTTCAATCCCGGCTGGCACCTCGCGCTCGACCTGCAGTCGATGCTCGCCGTCGCCCGCTGCACGACGCTCTCGGCGATCGAGCGGCGCGAGAGCCGCGGCGGGCACACCCGCGACGACTACCCCCAGGCTGACCCCGAGCTCGGGAAGGTGAACATGGTCACCCGCCAGACGCCCGACGGCGTCACCGTCACGCCCGAGCCGCTCTCGCCGATGCGCGCCGACCTCGCCGAGCTGTTCACCGAGGAGGTGCACTGATGTCCGCCGAGGCCCCAGAGGCCCCAGAGGCCCCGACCACCCCGAACGGGGGCGGCGGCGCATCCGCCGGGGCCCTCCCCGCCAGCGCGCAGCCCCCGGCCACTGCCTCCCCAGGCCAGCGCCTGACGATGCGGCTCTGGCGGGGGGACGAGAGCGGAGGCGGCTTCTCGGACTACGACCTGCCCGCTCAAGAGGGCGAGGTCGTGCTCGACGTCGTCCACCGCATCCAGGCCGAGCAGGCGCCCGACCTGGCGGTTCGATGGAACTGCAAGGCCGGCAAGTGCGGCTCGTGCTCGGCGGAGATCAACGGCCGCCCGGCGCTCATGTGCATGACCCGGATGAGCACACTGCCGACCGAGCAGCCGGTGACGGTCTCGCCGATGCGGGGATTCAAGGTCATCCGTGACCTCGTCACAGACGTCTCGTTCAACTTCGCCATGGCGCGCCGGATCCCGGCGCTCCGCCCCGGGCCGAAGTCTCCCGACGGCACCTACCGCATGGCGCAGGAGGACATCGAGCGGGGACAGGAATTCCGCAAGTGCATCGAGTGCTTCCTCTGCCAGAATGTCTGCCACGTCATCCGTGACCACGAGGAGAACAAGCCGGCGTTCGCCGGGCCGCGCTTTTTCATCCGCATCGCCGAGCTCGAGATGCACCCGCTCGACACGCTCGACCGGCGCCGTTACGTCTCCGAGCAGCTCGGTATCGGTCTCTGCAACATCACCAAGTGCTGCACAGAGGTCTGCCCCGAGCACATCCACATCACCGACAACGGGATCATCCCGATGAAGGAGCGGGTCGTCGACGCCCGTTTCGACCCGGTCGCGTGGCTCGGGAGGAAGATCCTCGGCCGCCCCCAGCCGACGTCGGCCGCTGAGGTCGGCGCGCTGACTCCGGCCGGTCGTGCCGGCGAGATCGTCGTCACCCGCGGCAGCGACGGCCCTGTCGCCGCCGGTGTCGGGCGTACCGGCCAGCTGAGCTCCTCGGCGGTGGCAGCTGCCGGAGCCGCTGCCGGCGCGGGTGCGGGTGCCTCGAACGGGGCGACGCGAACGCCCGGCGGCGGCGGATAGCTCCCGTGCCGTCCGGTGGCGGCGGCGGTGAGGGGGCCGGGGGCGGCGCCGAGCTGTTCTCAGAAGGCTGGTTGAAGAACCTCGAGCGTTCCTTGCGCGCCGTCGGCGAGCGAGCCGGCTCGCCCGGCGCCGCCCAGGGCGACGGCGAGGAGACGGGCCGGCGGCGGCTGGCGCTCGGCCAGGTGGTCACCGGCGTCCCGGCGACCAGCGGCGGCGGCAGGGGCGGCGACGGCGGGGTGGTTCGGTATCTCATCGTCATCGGCGAGGGAGAGCCTGAGGTGCGCCGCGGCTCGACGGAGGGAGCAGATGTCGTCCTGGTCACCGACTACGACGCCGCCAGGGCCCTAGCCGGCGGGGAGGTCGAGGTCGGCGCGCTGCTCGCCTCGGGGCGAATCAAGGTCCACGGCGATGCCAATGCGCTCGTCGAGGCCCAGGACCTGATCGCCGCGCTCGCCCCGCGCCGGGGCTGAGGGCTCGGCGCCGGAGCCGCCCCGCACCGCGTCGGGACAGCGCGCGAGCCGGGCGCTGCGAGCGGGCGCTCAGGCGTGGCTGATAGCGTCGGCCTCGCGGCGGCGTTTCGCGGAGGCGTTTAGCGTCGGCCTCGCGGAGGCGTTTCGCGGAGGCGTTTCGAGCCGGGTAGCCCGGCGGGGCCTCTCGTCAAGGGTCCGGCTCAGGCAGGCTCCTCTCGACAGGGCCGGGCCTCAGCCAGCAGGGGCCGCGCCTGCACACGGGCGCAGGGCGGACGGAGGACTCGGTGTCGAGTCGGTCGGCTGCGGGGGGCGTTCGCTCGGCGGCTTTGCGCACCTGGCGGAACGCCGCGCTGATCATGGTTGGCTTCGTCGCCGTGCTCTGGGCGGTGCAGCTGGTCGACGTGGCGACGCACTACTCGCTGTTGCGCTTCGGCATCGTGCCGCGCTCTTTGAGCAGGCTCGGCGACATCTTGAGCGCTCCGTTCCTCCATGTCAGCTGGACGCACATCGAGTCGAACACTCCCCCGCTGTTCGTGCTCGGGCTGCTCGTGGCGCTCGCTGGTCTCCGGCGCTTCCTCGCCGTGACAGCTTTCGTGATCGTCGTCGCCGGGCTCGGCGTGTGGCTGGTCAGCCCGTCCAACACCGACACCGTCGGTGCCAGCGGCGTCGTCTTCGGCTATCTCGGCTTCCTCCTCGCACGCGGGGCGATCGAGCGGCGACTGCTCGAGCTCGCTGTAGCCGTCGCCGTCGGCGTGGGCTACTGGTGGACGCTTCCCGCGCTGCTGCCGGGCAACCCGGCTGTCTCCTGGCAGGATCACCTCTTCGGGCTGTTCGCCGGAATTCTCGCTGCTGGGTTGTGGCGCAGCCGCCGGCGAGCTGCGGTGCCGCCCGGCGCCGTGTCCTCGCTGCCGGGCGCAGCCGGCGCCGCGCCGCGCTTCCCGGCGACGCCCGAGCCCCGGCCGGCCGGCGCCGGACCGCAAGGTCGTCTTGCAGCGACGCCCGGTTCGGCGGACCGCCGGACCGGGCTGTTCACCTTGCCCGGACCTGGCGAGAGCGGGCGCGGTCACTGAGCGGGTGGGACCCCGGCCCGTCGTAGGCCTCACGGCGTACGAGACGACCGCCAGCTTCGCCGGGCGCCGCACGGAGGCGGCGCTCGTGCCGAGCGCCTACGTCACCAGCGTGGTGTCCGCCGGGGCGGCCCCGGTGCTGCTTGCCCCCGCCGGCGGCGCCGCAGACGCGGCGACGACCGTCTCGCGGCTCGACGGGCTGGTCCTCTGCGGGGGAGCCGACGTCGACCCGCTGCGCTACGGTGCCGCCCGTCACCCGCGCACCCAGGTTGCCGACGCGGCCCGCGACCGCTTCGAGAGCGCCCTGCTGGCCGCCGCCGCCGCTCGCCGGCTGCCGACGCTGTGTGTCTGTCGTGGCGCCCAGCTGCTCAACGTCGTGCGCGGCGGCACGCTCCACCAGCACCTGCCCGATGTGATCGGGCACGACCGGCACGCCCCCGAGGGTGACGGCTTCGCCGATACCCCTGTCACCCTGCAATCCGGGAGCCGGCTCGCCGGGGCGCTCGGCACAGTGACCGCCGTCGTCGCCTGCCACCATCATCAGGCGATCGATCGCGTCGGCGACGGCCTCGAGGTCGTCGCCTGGGCCAGCGACGGGACGGTCGAAGTGCTCGAGGACCCGGCAGAGCCGAACCTGCTGGCAGTCCAGTGGCACCCTGAGCAACGTGAGGACCCGGGGCTGTTCCGCTGGCTCGTGACCGCCGCCGGAGAGGGGGCCGCCGGAGAGGCCGGCCGGCGCCGCTGAGCCGGCCGGCCGGCCACGCCTTCCCGGTCGCTCTCATCCGCCACCTCGCTCGCCTCCGTAGAAGGGGTGGGCGGCAGAAGAGCCGCCCGCGGCCGGACCGAGGGGTCAGCCGTCGAGAGGAGGCAGTGCCGATGGAACCCGTCAGCCGTCGAACCTTTTTCAAGCAGGCGGGGGTGACCGCCGCCGCAGTCGGCGCGGTTGCCGCGATCCCCGGTGGAATGGCCGGCCTGGCGGCTCCCGCTGCCGGTGCGAGCACCGCCCGTCTTGAGGTCGCGACCTCACTCGGAGGTGACGAGCCCGAAAGCACCGGTGCGGTCGTCGCCCAGGTGCGTGACGCCGCCGCCGGGAAGATCACCGTCTTTTCCGGCGAGCACGAAGTCACCATCACCGACCACCAGCTCGCCGCCCGCCTCGTGCGGGCCGGGCTCCGGCACTGAGAGGAGTCCCGCCATGTCGTCTCATCGCGAAGCCCCGGAGATCTCGAAGGACCCGGTCGCTGACTCGACCGACCTCTATGCCTTCGTCAGCCCGGAGAACCCCGGGATGGTGACCATCATCGCCAACTACGTCCCGCTCGAAGGCCCTGCCGCCGGCCCGAACTTCTACGAGTTCGGCGAGGACGTCCTCTACGACATCAACGTCTCCAACGCCGGCAACGCCGAGGCCGACATCACCTACCGCTTTCGCTTCACGAGCGAGGTGACGGTGCCCGGCACCTTCCTCTACAACGTCGGACCGATCGAGAGCCTCGACTCCAAGTACTGGAACCGAAAGCAGTTCTTCTCCGTCGAGCGGGTGGCAGGCGGCAAGGTCGAGACGCTCGCCAGGAAGCTCCCCTGCCCGCCGTGCAACATCGGCCCGCTGTCGACGCCTGACTACCCCAAGCTCGCCGGCAAGGCGGTGCACGCGCTTCCCGGCCGACGGCGGGTCTTCGCCGGCCAGCGCGCCGATGCCTTCTACGTCGACCTCGGCGCCATCTTCGACCTCGGCGACCTGAGGCCGATCGCCAACCTGCACAACACCTTCGGGCTGCCGGCCCTCAAGGCGACCAAGGGCGTCAACACGACTCGCTTCCTCAACGTCCACTCGATCGCCATCGAGGTGCCGATCGCCGACCTCACCGCCGGCCCGGCGCCGAGCGACCCGACGGCGAAGAACGCCGTGATCGGCGTCTGGACCACGGCCAGCCGCCAGCGGGCGCGGGTGCTGCGCGCCAACGGCGAGCCGAGCATCACGACCGGCCCCTGGACGCAGGTCTCGCGCCTCGGCAACCCGCTCGTCAACGAGGTGCTCGTGCCGATGGCGAAGAAGGACTACTGGAACAGCCAGCCCCCTTCGGGAGATTCGCGGTTCGCCGGCGGCATCGCCATGCCAGAGCTCGCCGGGCTGCTGAACGTGCTCTACCCCGGCGCCTTCCCGAACCTGGCTGCCTATAGCAAGCCGCGCGCCGACCTCGAGGCCATCCTGCTCACCGGCATTCCACCCGGCGTCGTCGGGCCGAGCTTCTCCACCTTCACCGGGACCACCCAGGCCGACATGCTCCGGCTGAACGTGGCGATCGAGCCGGCCGCGAAGCCGAACGCGCTGGGCGTGGTCGGGGGGGACGTCGCCGGATTCCCGAACGGGCGCCGGGTCACCGACGACGTCGTCAGCATCGAGCTCGCGGCGGTGGCCGGGGCGACGATCCCGCTGGTCGACAAGTCGTTCACGCCGGACAAGGCGATCGCCGCGGTGAGCGACGGGCTCGACGGCACCGGCCTCGAGCTGCTGCACGACTTCCCCTACCTCGGGGTCCCCTACAGCGGCTACGACTACCCGACCGCGGCGTCACAGGCGGGCTGATGCGCGAGCACGCCCTTCTGCACGAGCACGCCCTTCCTCGCGAGCACGCCCTTCCGCCGAGCGGAGAGGCGACAGTCGTGCTGGACATCGGTAAGGACGTGGGGGCGATCGTTCTTTACGTCCCGCCCCATCTCGACGGGCGAGAGATCGACCTCTATCCCGCCGGCTCGACGCATCCCTTCGTCCACAGCGCTGTCCGGCGGCGCGACGTCGGCGCCATGAGCTGCTACGCGGCGGTGTACCCGGCCGTGCCGGCCGGCAGCTACCGCCTCACCGCTCTCGACGACCTCGTCACCGTACGAGGGGGCGAGGTGAGCGAGGTGCATCTGGGGGGCTGAGGCCCAAGGCGCGCTTCGAGCAAGCCACGCGGCAGGTTCCGGGCCCGCGGCAGTCAGGCTCCGCGTGGGGATCGCTCGCCGGGGGATCGCTCGCCGGCGGCACCGATCGACGCCGGCCTCGGCTCGTGCTCTCCGACGACGAGGGCGGGGGCCTACCGCCGCCAGATCAGCTCTTGTGTGGCCGACCGGCCGGTGAGCCGCTGCAGTCGCAGCAGCCCACCGGCCGTCGCCGGCTCACCGCGAGCTCAGCGGCGCTCGCCGGTGCTGCAGACGTTCGGCATCACCGGGCTGATGAACTGCGGATAGCCGAGCGCCCCGTACTGGTTCGACCCGTACTGGGCGTCCTTGCCGAAGTTGAGCGCACCCGCGACGCTGACGTTGCCGAAGGCGAAACTGCAGCTCGGCCGCGGCCTGCCGTGGCGGCCGTCGAGCGAGGTGACCTGTGAGTCGCCGCCGCCGCCGGAGAACACGGCGCTCCAGTACGGGTAGAAAGCGGTGTTGCCCGGCTGGGCGACCTCGGTCCCCGATGGCGGCACCGTGCAGCCGCTCAGCGTGGTCGGCGTGCAACTCGACTCGCTGAGCGCCACATCGGTCTGGAAGAACAGCTGTGGGTAGCCCGACCCGTTGACCGTCGTCGGTGCGGACTGCACGAAGCTCGACGGCAGCTGCGTGCTCGGCTGGGTGCCGGTGGGCCACTCCGTGCGGTACGGCGAGCCGTCGAAGTCGAGGTCGCCGTTCTGCAACAGGTCGTCGAGGCAGTTGGCTATCGGCGCCCCGACGACGGGGCTGCCCGCGCCGGCGTAGACGGTGTGCGTGTCGTTCGCCGGGTAGCACAAGGCGTCGCTCGTCTCGGCGGTGCCCTGATCGGTGCTCGTCTCGTAGGGGCCGTTGCAGGTGCTGGAGGTCGGGTCGGCCGGGTCGGCGTAATTGGTGATCGGGTTGCTCACCGAGGTGCACGGGGTGAAGTGACCGGTCTCGACAGCGGTGCTGATGTCACCGGTGTTCGCCGCCCACGGGACGATGTTCTTCTGCGAGGCCGTGCTGTACTCGGGCTCGAAGTTGTTCGGCGTGCCGGAGCAGTCGACGATCGAGGTGTTCATGAACCCGTTCGCCGCCGAGGCCTGCATGTAGCCGCTCTGGTGCGTCGTCAGGTCGTCGACGGTGACCTCGAAGGCATTGCCGGGAGGTATCCCTGCAGCAGTGTCTGGCGGTGCTGGGGCGTCGCCCATGTGGACGACGATCTTGTCCCCCGGGTTCATGAGCAGCGTGCTGGTGTTCGGGACGAAGGTCTGGTCCGGCACCGCGTCCTGTGGCGACGGCGGCCCCGTCGGCACCCCGTTGGTCTGGACGAACGCGAAGTTGACCGGCTCGATGCAGCCGCCGTTGCAGACCGCGTAGCCGTAGGTGCACTCGAGGCTGTCGATGTTCAGCGCCGCGCACCAGTGGGTCGGGTCACAGCTGACGTTGTCGATGAACGGCGGCGAGCCGGGCGGGTAGAACTGCAGCTCCATGAAGGCGGATCCGGCGCCTGGGTAGGTGTTCGGGCTGCAGTTGAACGCGAGCGTGCAGGCGGGTGCGTTGGCGTCGCTGTTCGGCGTGCACGGCAGCTGCGGGTACGAGAGCGAGTCGCAGATCGCCATGCCGTACCACAGCGCCGGTGAGAGCTCGTAGTTGTGGGAGATGTCGCGGCCCGGCACCGCCACCGTCGGCGGCGCCGACGGATCGACGGGCAACGTCTCGCCCCAGGTGACCTGGTTGCCCGAGCCGGGGCTGCTGGATAAAAAGGCGATGCTCGGCTCGTCGTGGCCGATGTAGAGGCCGTTGTCGTAGAACTTGCCGCCCCAGGTGTTGGCGTTGCTGACCCCCGGCATGCCGCGCACGTCGGCGCAGAGAAGGTCGGCCCGGGCTGGCTTCTGCAGGGTGCTCTGGCCGTTGCAGTCAAGATCCCCCTGCGCCGGCACCGACGGCGCCGACGTGCTCGCCAGCTTGGCGCCGGCCGAGCTCGGGGCCGCACTGCCAGGCTGGAGCACCAGCAGGCCTCCGAGGCCGAGCACCACCACCAACAGTGACGCGAGGTGCAGCCATCTCGTGCGACGCCTGTCGAGCCAACGGATCATGCGCGCCCCTTTCCCGTTGCAAGAACCGAGGGTCGCCAGCGCCGAGGCGCCGTCGGCTCGCGGCCTTCACGAACTGCTCGTGACAAACCAGTGTCTATCTTCAGGGCCACCCGAGGTCAAGGGTCCACTGCTCGCGCAAGAAGCGCAGCTGCACGCGCATGCCAGCTCTGAGCTGGCCCGCGACAGCTGACCGGCCAGCATCGCGTGACGTGGATTCGCCGGCCGTTGAGGCGCCCCCGAGCTGCACCGGTTTCGGTCGATGCGGCGCCGCATCCTCTCACAGCCCTTGCCCGCGCCGCAGGCTCGCCGGCACCCCGACGCCTCAGCCGAGGAGGTCCTCGACGTCTGACCGCTCGGCGACAAGCTCCTCGGTCGTGGCGCGGATCCGCTCCTTGGCGGCG
>DAHUZG010000451.1 GCA_027306715.1 Acidimicrobiaceae bacterium | reverse complement strand
GCGACCTGGCTCGCCGACATCCCGGCGACTCCCGCCAGGACGACGGCTCGCGCCTGGGCCAACGGGAGCCCTGCGAGGGCGGCGCGGAGCTCCCCGAGCGCCTCACCGGTCACCGCCCGTCGCTCGGGGTCGTCCCCCTCGGCCGGCCCGAGGCGCGCCAGCAGCTCCTCGCCGGGGATCGGGAGGGGGCGGCGCACGCGGGCGGCATCGATGGCGGCGTTGCGCGCGATCGACACGAGCCAGGAAACGACTGAGCCGCGCCGCGGGTCGTAGCTGTCGGCGTGCCGCCACGCTCTCTCGAACGCCACCTGCGCCACGTCCTCGGCCGCATGGCCGTCGCCGAGGACCGCCACGACGACGCCGAGCAGCCGTGACTGGAAGCGGCGCACGAAGGCCACTGTGCAACGCTCGTCGCCGGCGGCGAGCCCGGCGAGGAGCGTCTCGTCGGACAGCTGCTCGACGAGCGACTGCGCTGCGCGCACCGGCGCCGCAGGGGGCTGCGACACGGGCACCGGCGCCGCAGGGGGCACCTCGGCGGCGGCCGGCTCGCTGCCGGTCGACCAGCTCGACAGCCGCATCCTCGACTCTCCCTCCCGGCTCGCCGGTGCCTCGCGGATGAGATACGGCGAGACGACGTGTTCGGATTGGACCGGCCCGACGACAGTACGCTTCCCCGGGTGGCGGTGGGAGATCCTCGGGGAGCGACGAGGCCCGGGGAGCTGCGGCAGGTCTCCGGCCCGCGGCTCGACTGGTCAGACGGCGGGCCAGAGCGCAGGCCAGATCGCGGCCGGGCCGGCGCGTGGCCTGCGCCTCACCGCGAGCCGGTACCGGCAGCTAGCCCATGAGCCCGGCAGCGACCGAGCCGCCGGCGCTGCTCGAGGTCGCCGGCCACGAGCTGGCTCTCACCAGCCCAAGCAAGGTGCTCTTCTCCGAGCGGGACGACACCAAGCTCGACCTCGCCCGCTACTACCTCGTTGTCGCCGAGCCGCTGATGGGCGCCATGGGCGGCCGCCCGGTGCTGTTGCAGCGCTTCCCGAACGGCGCCAGCGGCCCCTCCTTCTTCCAAAAGCGCGTCCCCGAGAACCACCCCGAGTGGCTGGAGACGACCGTCGTCTCGACGCCCAACGGCACCACCTCCCAGGCTCTCGTGGCACGCGACATGGCCCACGTCCTCTGGGCGGTCAACCTGGCGTGCCTCGGCTTTCACCTCTGGCCGTACCGCGCCGCCGACCCCGAGCACGCCGACGAGCTCCGGATCGACCTCGACCCGGGGCCCGGCGTCAGCTTTGCGATGGTGACCGAGGCCGCCGCCGAGGTGCACCGGCTCTTCGACGAGCTCGGTGTGCGAGCCCTCCCGAAGACGACAGGCAACCGCGGCATCCACGTCTTCGCGCGCCTCGCGCCGCGCTGGAGCTCGATCGAGGTGCGCGCCGCGGCCGTCGCCCTCGCTCGTGAGCTCGAACGGCGGCGCCCCGACCTGATCACCGCCGCCTGGTGGAAGGAGGAGCGCGGCCGGCGCGTCTTCGTCGACTTCAACCAGAACGCGCCGCACAAGACCATCTTCGGCGCCTGGTCGGTGCGAGCCCGGCCGGGTGCCCAGGTCTCGACGCCGTTCGACTGGGACGAGCTCGAGACGATCGCCCCCGACGAGCTCACCATCGCCACGGTGCCTGCCCGGCTCGCGGAGCGTGGCGACGCCTGGGCGGCGATGTCGGAGTCGCCACAGTCCCTCGAGCCGGTGCTCGAGCTGCACGCCGCCGACCGGTCGGCAGGGCTGCCCGCCGCCCCGTGGCCGCCGGTCTACCCGACGAGGCCCGGCGAGCCACCGCGGGTGGCCCCGAGCCGGGCACGCCGGCCGCCAGGCTGAGCGCGCCGGCGCCGGCGCGCCCTCACGGCGAGCCCAGCGAGTCGAGAGCCTGGCGCAGGTCTGCGACGAGGTCGTCCGCCGACTCGAGCCCGACACTCAGGCGCACGAGGTTTGCTGGCACCTCGTTGCTCGTCCCCGACGTGCTGGCATGGGTCATCCGCGCCGGATGCTCGATCAAACTCTCGACAGCTCCGAGGCTCTCGGCCAGGATGAACAGGCGCGTGCGGGCGCAGAGGGCGAGCGCCGCCGGCTCGCCGGCCGCCAGGGTGAAGCTCACCATCCCGCCGAAGCCGCGCATCTGGCGCCGCGCCACGTCGTGGCCGGGATGGCCGGCGAGCGACGGGTGACGCACCTCTTCCACCGCGTCGTGGGCGCGAAGCAGCTCGACGACAGCGAGCGCGTTGTCGCAGTGGCGCTGCATTCTAAGCGGCAACGTCTTCACGCCGCGCTGGACAAGGAAGCAGTCGAAGGGCGACGGAACCGCCCCTGCGGCGTTCTGGAGGAACCTGAGCCGCTCGGCGATCCCGGGGTCATTGGTGGCAGCGACTCCGCCGACCACGTCGGAGTGCCCGCCGAGGTATTTCGTGCTCGAGTGGACCACGACGTCGGCACCGAGCTCGAGCGGCCGCTGCAGGTACGGGGTCGCAAACGTGTTGTCGACGACGACGACGGCTCCGGCCCGATGAGCGAGCTCGGCGACGGCGGCGATGTCGACGACTCGAAGGCGCGGGTTGGTCGGGGTCTCGAGCCATACCATCCTCACCCGACCCGTGAGGTCGGAGGCGAGTGCGGCCGGGTCGACCGCCTCGACGAGGATCCCGGCGCGACCGTGAACGCGTACGGCGAGCCGGCAGGTGCCGCCGTAGGAATCGGTCTGGAGCACCAGCCGCTCGCCGTGCTCGAGCAGCCGCATCACCGCGTCCTCGGCCGCCAGTCCGCTGGCGAAGGCGAGCGAGAACCTTGCCCCCTCGAGCAGTCCGAGGTGCTGCTCGAGGCTGGCGCGGCTTGGGTTGTTCGTGCGTGCGTACTCGTACCCCTGGCGGGGAGAGCCGACGCCGTCCTGCTCGAAGGTCGACGAGAGGTACACAGGGGTGTTGACCGCGCCCGTAGCGGGGTCGGACACCCCGCCGCCGCGGACGGCTCGGGTCTCGAAGCCGGTGCCGCTCGGGTCCAGACCGGCGCTCACTCCCGGATCATCCCGGCCCCTTGGCGGACGCCGCCAGGCTGGCGAGGACGTCCGAGCGCGTGATCACCCCGACCGGGTGGCCGCCGTCGAGGACGAGCAGCGCCGGCGAGCGCTCGAGCCGCCCGACCGCTACCTGCACCTCCTCGCCGGCACCGATGGTCGGCAGGGGCGCTTCCATCACCTTTCCGACGACCTCCTCGAGGCAGCCGGGGTCGGCGAAGGCCCGGTTCATCAGCTCGCGCTCGGAGACGGCGCCGACGACCTCGGCCAGCGCGACGGGCGGCTCGTGCTCGACGACCGGCATCTGGCTGACCCCGTACTCGCGCAGGATCTCGATCGCCTGGCGCACCGTCTCGCCGGGATGAGCGTGGACAAGCGGAGGCAAGGTCGGGTCGCGGGAGCGTACAAGGTCGCCGACAGTCGTGCCGGTGCCGCGGAGGAAGCCGTGGTCGGCCATCCAAGAGTCGCTGTAGAGCTTGGAGAGATAGCCGCGGCCGGAGTCCGGGATGTGCACGACGACGACCGCATCCTCGCCGAGCGCCCGTCCGGCACGAAGCGCTGCGGCGACGGCCGCCCCGCCCGACCCGCCGAGCAGCAGGCCCTCCTCGCGTGTCACCCGGCGGGCGGTGGCGAAGCTCTCCGCGTCCGAGACAGCGACGACCTCGTCGACGACCGACGGGTCGTAGGTCACTGGCCAGAAGTCCTCGCCGATCCCCTCGACGAGGTACGGGCGCCCGCTTCCGCCGGAGTACACCGATCCCTCGGGGTCGGCGCCGACGACGCGCACTGCGCCGTTGCGCCGTTTCAGGTACCGGCCGACGCCGCTCACCGTCCCGCCGGTCCCGATCCCGGCGACGAAATGCGTCACCCGCCCGGCCGTCTGCTCCCAGATCTCGGCCCCTGCCGCTTCCTGAGCGAGCGGGTTGTGCAGGTTCTGGTACTGGTCGGGCTTCCAGGCCTTCGGGATCTCGGCAGCCAGGCGCTCGGAGACCGAGTAGTACGACTCCGGGTGGCTCGGCGCCACCGAGGTCGGGCAGACGACCACCTCGGCGCCATAGGCGCGGAGCAAGGCGATCTTGTCGGGCGCCACCTTGTCGGGGCAGACGAACACGCAGCGGTAGCGGCGGCGGGCGGCCACGATGGCGAGGCCGGCCCCGGTGTTGCCGCTCGTCGGCTCGACGATCGTCCCGCCCGGCTCGAGCAGGCCGGCGCGCTCGGCGGCGTCGACCATCGCCACCGCGATCCGGTCCTTCGACGAGCCGCCGGGATTGAACAGCTCGAGCTTGGCGACAAGGGTGCAGGCAAGGTCGCGGGCGGTGCGATCGAGGCGGACCATCGGCGTGTTTCCGACGAGGTCGACGACCGAGTCGGCTACGTCCATCGCCGGCCCGGCATCGGCGACCGGGCGCACCTCGACGCCGGCCAGCAGGCGCGACAGCCCTTCGGGAACCGGACCGTCGCTGAGCAGCTCGGCGGGAAGGCCGGCGCGGTGCACGGCTGCGGCGACCGCGGCAGCCCCCGCGGCCTCTGCGGGCGGCCCCCAGACTCCGACGAGGCGCGGAATGCGAGCGCGGAGAGCCCCGAGCATGGCGTCGATCGGTGCGGCGGGGTCGACATGCTGGACCAGGCGGGCACGGGCGTCGAGGCGAGCCGGCGGCGGGTCGCTGCCGACCACGAGCAGGACGTCCATCGCACAACGGTACTGCGAGGGGTCGGGGCCGGCGTGCTCGCCCAAAGGGGCCGGCGTGCGGGCGAACGCGCGTTGGCCGGCGCCGGCGCGCCCGGGCGGTTCGCCGGGCGCCGTCTCAAGGCGCCCTCGGGCGCGACCGCAGCGAACCGGGGCGTCCCCGGGCGCGCCGCAGCCGGCCGGGGTGACCGCGGCCGGCTGGAGGCCGGGTTGGCTGTGACCCCATCTGCGGGGCCGGTGCAGCGTCCCGTTGCGGCGGGCGACGCCGGGCTGGGGCGACGCCGGGCCGGGTGTCGCTCGGCTATGACCGCTGGTACTGCGGCTGGGCGACGAAGCCGTCGGTGTTGCCGGCAGCGTCGGTGTAGAAGCCGACGAGGTCTCCGAGGTTGTTGATGCCGTTGATCGTCGTCGCACCGGGAGCGGCCGGGTCGTCGATCGTCACGAACCTGGCGTTCTCCTCGAGGAATCCGTGCGTCGCCTTGCCGACGGTGTACTGGCCGACCACCTGGCCGAAGTCGTTCACACCGAAGGCCTGCGTCGCCGAGGCGCCGTGGATGGCGAGGATCTCGAGCACCCCGCCGCGCAGCAGGAAGCTCTCTGTGACCTTCTTGGCGGTGGTGAAGATTCCCGTGACGTCACCGTTGTCGTTGATGCCGGTGGCCATCGAGGTGACGGCCCCGGAGATCTTCAGCTTGGAGAAGGCGCCGCTCTTGGTGTTGTAGGTAAAGGCATGCGCGTTTCCCTTGGCGTCGTTGTAGAAGCCGACGGACATCCCCTCGTTGTTCACGCCAAGCAGCTGGGTCGTCTTCGTGCTGCCGGCAGCCCCGGGTGCCGACACCGAGGCAAATTGACCGTTCTTGCTCCAGAACCCGAAGTTGTTGCCGGCCTTGTCGACGTAGAACCCGACGGTCTTGCCCATGTCGTTGAGGCCGGTCACCTGCGTCTGGGCCGAGCCGGGGTAGTTCTCGGCGGTGAACGTCATACCGGAGTAGGCCGAGATGGTGTAGCCCTTGTTCGGGTGCGTCGCCGAGGCGCCGCTTCCGAAATAGCCGGCGATCTTGCCGATGTCGTTGATCCCGAGAAGCTGGTTGAAGGTCAGGTCGGCGGAGTCGTCGAGGGTGAGGAAGGAGTACTGCGCCGACACCGTCGGCGTGATGTGGAGGACGACAGGGCCGGACTGGCGCCCGCTCCCGTTAGCGGCGTGCGCCTTCATCTGGGCCCCCGCCTGAGCGGCGAGGGTCGTGGCACAGGCGGTCGCGGCGAGGCCGGCGGCTGCGCCGCAGCCCAGTCGACGCAGCGTGGTTCGAATCGGTCGGGGAGAGGTGCGGCCGAAGATGCGGTGCGGGGACATCGGGCTCCTTTGATCGAACGCGCACCCGGGTTGAGGCGCGAAGTGCACTCTGCGCCTTGAAGGCCACCCTTCGCATCTGGCGATCGACCAGACTCGGCGCCGGCTCGCAGAGGCGACCTACAGAGGGCGCCTATACAGCCGGGAGGCGCTGCGAGCAGCGCCCGCCGGCCGCTGGGCCAGTGAAGTCGGGTCAGCTCGAGCCCATCTCGTCGAGGTCGGCGACGAGCTGGCGGCACAGCATGGCGAACCAGGGGGCGAGCTGGCGGGTGACAGCGGCAAAGCTGTCGGCGCCAGCCTCGCCTTCGGCGAGCCGGTGCACTGCCGGCTCCACCTGCTCGGCGCGCTCGCGGAGCGGCAGAAGCTCGCCGAGCCGGACCAGCTGGAGCATGCTCGGGCGGTCCAGGAAGCCCAGCGCCGCAGCGTGAGTGTCGAGTCGTCCGACGACGTCGGTGCGGCCACGCTCCCATGCCCACTCGCGAAGCGCCCTCAGGCTGGCCTCGTCTGCGAGCCGGACCCCGTCCGCCACCGGACGCCTTCCGGGCTCGCGGGGCGCGCTCGTGCTCATGAGCTGGAGTGTGCCGCTTCGCGCCACGCCCGCGCATCTGGAGAACGACCAAATCTCGCCGCTGCTTCGCCAGCCGAAAGACGGTCTCTCGGCGGTTGCCTGATCCGGCCAACCTGGCCGTTGACAGGCAGGCAGGAAGGCAGGCAGGAAGGCAGGCAGGCAGAAAGGCAGGAAGGCAGACCTATCGAATCTTCGATAGTCCCTCGCGAGCACCCGAGCAACCCTGCGCGATGCCGCCTCGGTGGATCACTCGAGCGCACCGACGCATCGGCTCACGAGCCTCTCGCCCGGCCGCAGGCCGGTCACGGGCATCGCCCGCTACGTTCCAAGGCGGTGGCGGGCCGGAGCGGCTCAGCCCACTCCTCGTTGCGCTGAGACTGCCAGACCCTGCTCGACAGCCGGCCCCGGCCGCGGCTCGCCGGGCGACTATGCAACCATGTCGCGGTGGCGATCTCGTGGCGTCGCCCCGCACCGGGTCCTCGCCGTCAATCGTGACGAGCGCCGCGGGCTCGGGCGGCCTCGGGCCGGGCAGCCCAGGGCAGGGCAACGTCCCGCTGTCTCTGACTCCTCTCGTCGGTCGCGAGGATGAGCTTCGCCAGCTCGATGGGCTGCTCGCCGGCTCGCGCCTCGTCACCATCGTCGGCACGGGCGGGTGCGGCAAGTCGCGCTTGGCGCTCGCTCTCGCCGACCGCCTCGCCGACCGCTACCGGGACGGGATCTGGTGGGTGGACCTGTCGGCGACGAGTGGCCGTGAGGTCCCGGTCCAAGCCGTGGTCCGCTCGGCGCTCGGCCTCCCGCAGTCCGCCGGCGACAGCGCCGTCACGCTCGCCCAGCACCTGCGGGGCCAGCAGGTTCTCGTGATGCTCGACAACTGCGAGCACGTCGCCAACGAGTGCGCCGTGCTCATCGAGCTGCTTCTCCGCACTGCACCCGATCTTGCGGTGCTCGCCACGTCCCGGGAGGTGATCGGAGCAAGCGGCGAGCAGGTGTTCCGTCTCGACGGCCTGCAGCTGGCCGACGGGCGCGGCGTCGAGACGAGCGAGGCGGCGCAGCTCTTCCTGGCGCGGGCGACAGCCGTCGTCCCGGGCTTCGAGCTCGCGGCTGGTGACGCCGAGCCCCTCGGTCGCCTGTGCAGCCAGCTCGACGGCCTGCCGCTGACGATCGAGCTGGCAGCGGCACGAGTCGGCATGCTCAGCATCACCGAGATCGCCAGGCGGCTCGAGCACGACGTCGGCCTGCTGCGCCACCCGAGCAGGACAGCGCCGGCGCGCCAGCAGACCCTCGTCGCCACGCTTGACTGGAGCCACGGGTTGCTCGATGGCGCCGAGCAGGTCCTTTTCCGCCGCCTCGCCTGTTTCCGGGGCAGCTTCTCCCTGCTCGCCGCCGAGACGATCACCTCTGAGGGCGGCCTGGTCCTGAGCGATGTTCTGCACCTCCTCGGCGCGCTCGTCGACAAGTCGCTCGTGCAGGTGGCTGATCGGGGCGTCGAGCACCGCTACAGGCTGCTCGAGACGGTGCGCCAATACGCCGAGCAGCGCCTCGCGGCGAGCGACGACGAGTCGGCCGTGCGTGCTGCCCACGCCGAGTTCTACCTCGAGCTCGCTCTCCGCGCCCGGGCCGGGCTCGACGGGCCCGACCAGGTCCGCTGGCTCGACCGGCTCGACATCGAGAACGGCAACGTGCGTGCCGCCCTCGAGTGGGCACTCCAACACCGGCCCGAGACGGGCTGCCGCCTTGCCGCCGCCTTGTGGCCGTTCTGGTACCGGCGCGGCCACTACAACGAGGGCCGCTACTGGCTAGAAGAGGCGCTGACGGTCGCCGGCGCTGCCTCGCCAGCCGCCCAGGCGGCGACCCTCGCCGGTGCCGGGATCCTCGCCTTCTTCCAGTGCGACTACGAGATCGCCCGACAACGTCTCTCGATCGCCCGCTCGCTCTACGAGGCCGAGGGAGATGGCGTGGGCCTGGCCACGGTGCTGCAGCGGCTCGGCTCGATCGCCCGCGAGGAGGCTCGCTACGCCGAGGCGCGGCGGCTGCACGAAGCGGCGCGAGTCGTGCTCCAGGAGCTCGGTGACGAGGTGGGCTCCGCCACCTGTGAGGACCACCTCGGCTTCGCCGCCTGGCTCGAGGGAGACTTCGTGCGGGCGATCGACCTCTGCGCCGGAGCAGTCGAGACGTTCCGCCGGCACGGACGGCGGCAGGAGACCGCCGCGGCGCTCGTCAACCTCGGGGCGGCGAGCCTGCTCGCAGGCGACACAACCGGCGCCGAGAGACAGCTGCGCGAGAGCCTCGAGCTGTCGGAGGAATTGGGCTACCCCGAGGGGGTGGCCTGGTCCTCGCACGAGCTCGCCCTCGTGCTCGCCGACCGCGAGGAAGCGGCGGCGCGCGAGCTGCTGGCTCGCAGCCTGCGGGGCCACGTCGAGCTCGGAGACCGCTGGCGCGTGGCGAGCGTGCTCGAGACCGTCGCAGGGCTCGAGGCGGGACGGCGGGTTCCGGAGCTGTCGGCGGAGCTGATCGGTGCCGCTCGCGCCCTCCGAGAGCAGCTAGGCGCTCCGATCCCACCGAGCGAGCGACCGCGCTCGGACGAAGCGCTGAGGCGCCTGCGCCGTGAGCTCGGCGATGTCCGCCTCGAGGAGCTGCTCACGCTCGGAGGGCGGCTGGCACTCGCTGGCGCCGTCGAGCTCGCCGCCGCCGCGCTCGAGCTCGGTGAGCGGCACCATGGGCTCGCCGACGCGCCCGCGCAGGACGCGCCGAAGAGCGAGCACGGTCTCACCGAGCGCGAGCTCGACGTGCTGCGCCTGCTGGCGCAGGGCCTCACGAACCGCCAGATCGGGGGTGAGCTTCACATCAGCGCCGGGACCGCCGGCGTGCACGTCTCGAACATCCTGCGGAAGCTCGGCGTGTCCGGTCGCGTGCAGGCAGCCGGAGTCGCCCACCAGCTCGGGCTGGACAGCTAGCCCGCCGGCACAGCCCCCCGCGAGGAGCGGACCGACAAGGGGCGGCGGCGGGCGGCCAGCTCGTGGTGGGCGACGTATCCCGTCAACTTGGGCCTGCCCGCGCTACCGCGACGCGGAGACGCTCCGTACGGTGTGGGAATGCCGACGCCTTGCCGTGCCATTCCAGCCCGTCCGGGGTACGCCAGATCTCTCGGTTTCCGGCTGCTGATCGGGGCAGCGGCGCTCGCCGCCGGTGCCACGCTCTCGGCGCTGCCCGGCACAGTCGCTGCGGCAGCGCTCACCGGGACGGCGGCAACGAGACCGCCGCTCGCGACCACTCGCCCGCTCGCAACCCCCCGCCCGCTGGCGGCCTTCGTCACGCCAGCGACTCCCGGCGAGGGAAGGTGGGTGGCCGCCGGGCGGCGCGTCGGCGGCATTGCTGCGGTGTACGAGACGACCCTCGTGCCCCCAGGCGGGTCGCTCGCTGCGGGCATCGCCTGGATGGACACCCGCCTTCTCTCGGCGCGGCTCTACTCCGGGTCGAAGAGCCCAGGCGGCGGCCCCTACCGCTGGACGGCGCCGATCCAGCCGTCGCAGGCCTCGAGCCTGGTCGCTGCCTTCAACGGCGGCTTCCAGATGGGGCCTGGAGTCGGCGGCTACCTCACCGAGGGCCGGGTGATCGACCCGCTGCGGGCCGGCTACGCCTCGCTTGTCATCTACGCCGACGGAAACGTGGCGGTCGGTTCCTGGGGACACGACGTCCGGATGGCCCCCGACGTCGTCGCGGTCCGCCAGAACCTCGTTCCCCTCGTCGCTCTCGGTCGTCCGACTCCCGCCGCGGCGAGCCCGGACTGGCGACTGTGGGGCGCCACCTGCGGGGCGCTGTCGTGCGCCTCATCCGTCCCGGGCATCGAGGCGCAGTGGAGGTCCGGCGTGGGCGTGACAAGGAGCGGCGCGCTCGTGTATGCCGCCGGCCCATCCCTCGATCCTCTCCAGCTCGCCGACCTTCTCGTGCGTGCCGGCGCGATCCGGGCGATGGAGCTCGACATCAACCCGGACTGGCCAGACTTCTCGGCCTACACTCCGGCCGCGCCCGCCGGGCTGGCCGCGCCCTCGAACGGCAGCAGGCTCCTCGCGCCGATGGTCCAAGGTCCGTGGACGTTCTTCGAGTCCTGGTGGGCCCGCGACTTCGTGACGATGTCGGTGAGGCCGGGCCTGCCGGCGTAGCCCCACCAGAGCGCCGGCCGCCAAGACCGTAGCAACGCAACGCCCAGGTTCCCGGCCTCCTGGCGCGAGCCGTCAGCTCGGCCACGACACGGTCTCGGCGTCGGCAATCTGGTAGGCGTAGCCCTGCTCGGCGAGGAAGCGCTGGCGCCGGGCGGCGAACTCCTGGTCGTTGGTGTCTCGCGAGACGACGGTGAAGAACCTCGCCTGGCGGCCGTCCGCCTTCGGCCGCAGCACCCTCCCGAGCCGCTGGGCCTCCTCCTGGCGGCTGCCGAAGGTGCCGGAGACCTGGATGGCGACGGAGGCCTCGGGCAGGTCGACTGAGAAGTTCGCCACCTTCGAGACGACGAGCACCGGCTCCTCGCCGCGACGGAAGGCGGCGTAGAGCCGCTCACGCTCGCGCACCGGGGTCTTGCCGGTGATCGTCGGGGCGGCGAGCATCGTTGCCACCTCCTCGAGCTGGTCGAGGTACTGGCCGATGACAAGGGTCGGCTCACCCCGGCGCACTGCCTCCTCGCAGAGCCGCTTGGTCACGCCGAGCTTGGAGAGAGCCGTGGCGCCGACGCGGTAGCGCTCGTCGGGCTCGGCGAAGGCGTAGCTCATCCGCTCCTCGTCGGTCAGGGTCACCCGGACCTCGGTGCAGATGGCCGGGGCGATCCAGCCCTGGGCCTCGATGTCGCGCCACGGGGCGTCGTAGCGCTTCGGCCCGATCAGGCTGAAGACGTCACCTTCGAGGCCGTCCTCCCGCACGAGGGTCGCCGTCAGCCCGAGCCGGCGCCGGCTCTGGATGTCGGCGGTCATTCGGAAGATCGGCGCCGGCAGCAGGTGCACCTCGTCGTAGATGATGAGTCCCCAGTCCTCGGCTGAGAACAGCTCGAGGTGCGGCTGGACGCCGCGGCGCTTGGAGGTGAGGATCTGGTAGGTGGCGATCGTCACCGGGCGGACGTCCTTGCGCTCGCCGGAGTACTCGCCGATCTCCGCCTCGGTGAGGCTCGTGCGGGCGAGCAGCTCGGCCTTCCACTGGCGGGCAGCGACGATGTTCGTGACGAGCACGAGCGTGTGGGCCGACGCCGAGGCCATCGCGGCAGCCCCGACAAGGGTCTTGCCTGCTCCGCAGGGCAGCACGACGACGCCGCTTCCGGTGGCGGCAAACGCCTCGACGGCGTCTCGCTGGTAGCTGCGCAGTCGGAAGTCCTCACCTTCCTCGAGCAGGATCGGGTGCGAGGCGCCGTCGACGTAGCCGGCGCGGTCGTCGGCCGGCCATCCCGCCTTCAGCAGGGCCTGCTTGACTCGGCCGCGGGCAGCGCCGGGGACGACGACGGTGTCGACGTCGATGCGCGCTCCGACGAGGGGGGCGACGTGCTTGGACCGCAGCACCTCCTCGAGCACGGCGCGATCGTTGGTCCGAAGCACAAGACCGTGCGCCGGGTCGACCTCGAGGCTGAGCCGCCCGTAACGGGCCATCGTCTCGGCGACGTCGACGAGCAGGGCCTGTGGGACCGGATAGCGCGAGAAGCGCAGCAGCGTGTCGACCACCTGCTCGGCGTCATGGCCCGCCGCTCTCGCGTTCCACAACGCCAGCTCGGTGACGCGGTAGGTGTGGATGTGCTCAGGTGACCGCTCGAGCTCGGCGAAGGGGGCGATCGCCGCCCGACATGCCGGCGCGCCGGCATGGTCGGTCTCGAGCAACAGCGTCCTGTCCGACTGCACGATCAGGGGGCCGCCGCTCACCAGTCCTCCACCAACCCGTTCGCCTCCTCCTCGGCCTCTGTCAGCACCCGCACCCAGACGAGGTGGGTCGCCGGCACCGGCTCGAGCTCGCCGTCAGGGAGCTCGAAGGTAGCGATCCCGTGATGCAGTGCCAGAGGCCGGCCGTAGAGCTCCCGCGTCGCACCGGAGAGGTCGTCGCGGTAGCAGGCGCGCACGCCCCAGTCGTTGCTCGTCGCTTCGGCGAGCAGCCCGTGAATAGCCGCCGGGCCGTCGGCGATCGTGCCCGGCCGTGGACGGCGCCCGAGCCCGGGTCGCGGCCACGGCAAGGCCCCGATCCGCTCGACGCGGCGTGCCCCGGTGCCGCCGGGCCGGTCCCCGTCGACTTCCGCCGCCTCCCTCCCGCCGAGACGCCCCCGCGCCGGCACCAGCCGGCCCGAGCCGGACTGGCGGCCCGAGCCGGGCGGGCGGCCCGCGCCTGGCGGGCGGCGAGGCGGCGAGCTGCCCGCTCTGAGGCCGGCGACGAACGCCCTCGCCGCGTCGGGCCGTTCCTTGGTGCTCCCACCGGGCGTGCCCCCGGCGGGCGTGCCCCCGGCGGCCGCGGCCACTGCGGGCGTGCCCCTGGCGGGCGTCGCGTCGAGATCGCGACCGCTCCAAAGGTTGTGGCGACCGTCCCCGGGCGGGAGCTCGTCGAGCTCGTCCCAGTACTCGCCAAGCTCGGCGGCAATCTCGGCGTCGAGGTCGGCGTCGAGGTCGGCGTCGAGGTCGCGGTCGAAGCCGAGGCCGATGTCGAGGCCCACGTCCCCGGCCTGGCGCCCGCCGGGGCCCTGGCCGGTAGCGGTCGCTCGCGTCGGCGCCGACCAGCCCGGCAAAGCGCCACGGGCGCCGGCACGGCGCTGCGCCGGCCGGCGAACCGAGAGGGTCCCGTCAGGCTCCTCAGCCGCCGCCAGGTATCCCGCGTCGCGCAGCGCCGCCTCCACCTTCTCGGCCGGCGCCGTCGAGACGAGCACCGTCGGCGCCAGTGCCCGCAGCCCGAGCCTCGACAGCCTGCGCGTCGACACGATCTCGGCGAGCAGCGACGGCTCCTCGCTACGGAGATAGCAGCTCGCCCCACCAAGGCGCAGCCTGCCGTGGCGCCGCCCGAGATCCTCGATGAGGTAGCGAAGCGACTGCGGCACCCCACGCGGCGCGTGCCGCTCGAGGAAGCCGAGGACGTGAGCAGCCGAGCGGCCGGCGTCGAGACCGCGCTGCAACGATCGCTCACTGAAGCGGTAGACCGCGGCCGCCCCGCTCGACTCGAGATCGGCGAGCAGCGCGAGCTCAAAGCGCAGGTCGTGCGGCAGCTCTCCGGGAGCGATCACGGTGAGGTCGGCCTGCAGCACGAGCTCGCGCACGACCGGCGGAGCGGCCTTCTCGAGCAGCGACGCCGCAGCATCGAGGTCGCCGCCGAGCAGCAGGCGGCCGAAGACCGTCGGCGCCGCCGAGGCGGACACCCCGAGCAGGGCGCACTCGGCGAGGAACCGCTGCGCACGGAGCAACGCCGAGCTGGCCGGCCTCTCGCAGAGCATCGGTGAGAGCCAGGAGGCGAGGTTGGCGAGGCTCGCCGCCTCTCCTGCCTGCCCAGCGGGCAAGGTGGCGAGCAGCCGGCAGAGAAGCAGCCTGCGAGCGGCGGCAGATCCGTCCCCGCCGGCCCCGACGAGCGGTGGGACGAGCTTGCCGTCGCTGTCGGACGAGCCGGCGATACTGAGCTCGAGCGGCGCCTCGAGCCAGCCGGCCGCCAGCACCCGCCAGCGGTGCCAGGACGGCTGCTCGAGGAAGCGGTCGAATGCCGGCGTCGGCAGAGCCACCTCCTCGTACGGCTCGATGCCGAGCAAGCCCGCCGCCGCGCAGAGCTCGAGCAGCAGCGCCGTCTGCGACTCGTCACGGTCGCAGGCCTTGCCGAGGCGGCGGAGCTCGCGCACCCCGATCCCGCCGCCCTTGAGCAGCTTCGCTGGGACCTCGCCGAGCGAGCCGAGCAGCGAGAAGACGTCACGCACCAGCCGCAGGGCGGCCTCGGTGCCTGCGGCATCCACCGCATCCTGGTCGACCGGAGACGTGGCGAGCGGCGGCGGTCGCGACGAGAAGTCAGGAAAGACAAGACCCCCGCGAAGTGCCAGTGCGACCTCGGCGGGCATCTCGGCGATCCCCCACGACGGCGAGACGAGGATCCCCCTGCGCAGCAGCCAGCCCGACGCCGAGCGCTCGGAGTCATAGCGCTCGTAGGCGGAGTAGGAGTAGCCGAGCTGAAGCACAGGGCTCGATGACGCCATCCGGCGGGCGAGCTCCTCGGCACCGTCGGGCGCGCCCTCGAAGGCCGCCGCCAGGGCATCGGGATCGGCGAGCAGATCACCGATGGCCTCGACAAGGGTCGGCTTCGGCCCGCGCCCGGCGACCCCGAGGCGGGCGGCGATCTCGCCGAGCTCCTTGCTCGTCTTGGCCGACAGAAGCGACCGGCAGGAGCGCCCGAGACCGGCCGGATGGCGCACGCCCGCGACCACACCGGGATTAGCGACGAGCTCGCCCCCGCCCTCGACGGCGAGCCAGAGGCGCCGGAGACGGTCGAGCACCGGCTCGAGCTCGTCGCGGTCACACCCGAGAACGGCGGCGAGCCGCTCCGGCGAGGCCGAGCCTCCGAGCACGCAGAGCGCCTCGAGCGCTTGGCGAGCGGCGCGGTCGAGGCGCTGGAAGGACGGCATCGCGCTCGCCGGCGAGACCAGCGCCCCGGCCAGCGCCTCGTAGCTCGCCGGCGACACCCGCTGCAGCTCAGGCCTGAGCTCGAGAAGCTCGAGCAGCGCCTCGTCGCTCGCAGCTGCGAGCAAAGCGGGCCAGCGCCCCGCAGCAGCGCCGTGCAGCGGGGTGATCGAGGCGGGCACGCGAGCGAGCGTACTGACGAGCCGCAGCCGCCCGGCGGCACCGGCCCTCCGGCCAGGTGGGGATCAGCCGATGCTGTCGAGGATCGCGTTGAAGGTCGCCGACGGACGCATCGCCGCGGCAGCCTTGACCGGGTCGGGGTGGTAGTAGCCGCCGAGATCGACCGGCGATCCCTGCACGTCGAGCAGCTCGGCGACGATCGCCTCCTCGCTCTCGGCGAGAGCCTTGGCGAGCGGTGCGAAGGCGGCTGCCAGCTCCACGTCGTCGCCCTGAAAGGCCAGCTCCTGTGCCCAGTAGAGGGCCAGGTAGAAGTGACTGCCACGGTTGTCGATGCCGCCCAGGCGCCGGCTCGGCGACTTGCCCCGCTCGAGCAGCGACCCTGTCGCCCGGTCCAGGGTGTCGGCGAGCACCCGAGCCCGTCGGTTGCCGGTCTGGCGCCCGAGGAACTCGAAGCTCGCCGCCAGGGCGAGGAACTCGCCGAGGCTGTCCCAGCGGAGGTAGTTCTCCTTGACCAGCTGCTGCACGTGCTTGGGCGCCGAGCCGCCGGCGCCGGTCTCGAACAGCCCGCCGCCCTCGAGAAGCGGCACGATCGAGAGCATCTTGGCGCTCGTGCCGAGCTCGAGGATCGGGAAGAGATCGGTGAGATAGTCGCGAAGCACGTTGCCGGTGACCGAGATCGTGTTCTCGCCACGACGGATGCGCTCGAGCGAGAGCGCGATCGCCGCCTCCGGGGCCAGGATCTCGATCCTCAGGCCGGTCGTGTCGTGCTCGGAGAGATACGCTCTCACCCTCTGGATCAGCGCGGCATCGTGGGCACGACCCTCGTCGAGCCAGAAGACCGCGGGGTCACCGGTGATGCGGGCCCGGCTCACGGCCAGCTTCACCCAGTCGCGGATGGCGGCGTCGGTGGTCTGGCACATGCGGAAGATGTCGCCCGCCGCGACCCGCTGCTCGAGCAGCACCTCGCCGCTGCCGGCGACGACGCGGACGGTGCCGTCCACAGCGCTCTCGAAGGTCTTGTCGTGGCTGCCGTACTCCTCGGCCGCCTCGGCCATCAAGCCGACATTCGGCACCGACCCCATCGTCGCCGGGTCGAAGGCGCCGTTGGCACGGCAGTCGTCGAGCACCACCTGGTAGATGCCGGCGTAGCTGCTGTCAGGGATGACCGCCAAGGTGTCGGCTTCCTTGCCGTCAGGGCCCCACATGTGCCCCGAGGTGCGGATCATCGCCGGCATGGAAGCATCGACGATCACGTCGCTCGGAACGTGGAGGTTGGTGATCCCCCGGTCGGAGTCGACCATCGCCAGAACAGGGCCCTCGGCGAGCTCGGCCGTGATCGAGGCGGCGATGGCATCGCCCCCGGCCAAACCGGCGAGACCGCGAAGCAGCGAGCCGAGGCCGTCGTCGGGGTCGAGCCCGGCGGCGGCGAGCACATCGCCGTAGGAGGCGAAGGTCTTCGGGAAGAATGCGCGCACGACGTGACCGAAGATGATCGGGTCCGAGACCTTCATCATCGTCGCCTTGAGGTGGACCGAGAAGAGGATCCTCTCGGACTTGGCTCTGGCGATCTGGGCGTCGAGGAAGCGCCGGAGGGCGTCGACGCGCAGGACGGCGGCGTCGAGGAGCTGTCCCGCAAGCACGGGGACCGATTCGCGCAGCACCTCCACCGCGCCGTCGGCGGCGACGAGCTCGATGCGCACCGAGCCGCCGGCCGCGGCGGCGACCGTGCGCTCGGTCGAGCGGAAGTCATCGGCCTCCATGTGGGCGACGTTGGTGCGCGACCCGGCGGACCACTCCCCCATGGAGTGCGGGTGGGTCCGGGCGTAGCTCTTCACCGAGGCCGGTGCCCGGCGGTCGGAGTTGCCCTGCCTCAGCACCGGGTTGACGGCACTTCCCGTCACCTTGTCGTAGCGGGCACGCACGTCGCGCTCCTCGTCCGAGCGCGGGTCGTCGGGGTAGTCGGGAAGTCCATAGCCCTGGGCGACCAGCTCGGCGATCGCCGCCTTCAGCTGCGGGAGCGAGGCCGAGATGTTCGGCAGCTTGATGATGTTCGCCTCAGGCGAAGCCGTCAGCTCCCCCAGCTCGGCGAGGTCGTCGGGGCCGCGCTGATCCTGCTCGAGCCATTCGGGGAAGCCGGCGATGATCCGTCCCGCCAGGGAGATGTCGCGGGTCTCGACCTGGACTCCCGCCGCCGAGGCGAACGCCTCGATGACGGGCAGCAGGGAGAAGGTGGCCAGCGCCGGGGCCTCGTCGGTATACGTGTAGATGATCGAAGAGTCACTCACCACTACCCCACTCCGTCTCGCCGGCCGGCGAGATCGACGTCCGACCTCGCCAGTGCACCAGTACGACGGTACAGATCAGCACCCTCCTCACGGGCCCGCAAGCCCGGCTCGCCACCCGGGGCCGGAGGCCGGCGCTGCTCGCTACAGCGCCGGCGCCGGCGAGAGGTCGCCCCGCCTGGCCCGCACGAGGGCGACGGCGACGAGGACCGCTGCGCCGACGAGCGCCGCCGAGTACCAGAAGCCGGTCGTGTAGCCGTGCACCGCGGCCACAGCGACCGCCTCATGGCCGTGGACGACGAGATAGCTCGCCGTCGCCGAAGCAGCGATCGTGTTGAGCAGCGCCGTCCCGAGAGCGCCGCCGATCTGCTGGGTGGTGTTGACGAGCGCGCTGGCGACCCCGGCGTCGTGCTCGGCGACGCCGACAAGGGCGGTGCTGCTCATCGGGACGAAGGCAAGGCCGAGGCCGATGCTCACGACGAGCTCGGACGGCAGCACGTGCAAGGCGAAGCTCGTGTCGACGCCGATGCGCGTGAACCACACCATGCCAAGTGCAGCCATCGCCAGGCCGACCCCCATCAGCACCCGCGGCCCGACCCGCGCCAGCAGCTGGCTCGCCGCCGCAGCTGCGACGATGATCCCGCCGGCGAAGGGCAAAAAGGCGAAGCCGGACTTGAGCGCGGAGTAGTGAAGCGTCCCTTGCAGGTAGTAGGTGAGGAACAGGAAGGTGCCAAACATCCCGACACCGACAAGCAGGGAGGCGAGGAACGACCCGCCGCGGTTGGCGTCGAGGATGACCCGCAACGGCAGCAGTGGCGCCTCGACGCGCAGCTCGATCAGCACGAAGGCGACAAGCAGGACAGCCGCGGCAACAAGCAGGCCGATCGTCACGCCGGCGCCCCATCCGTCGCCCTGGGCACGGGTGAAGCCGTAGACGAGGCAGAGCAGGCCGGCGGTGACGGCGCCGGCGCCCCAGAGGTCGTAGTGGCGCTCGCCCTCAGCCCGGCTCTCGCGAACGACGCGCAGCGCGGCGATCGCTGTGGCGGCCGCGATCGGCGTGTTGATCAAGAGCACCCACCGCCAGCTGGCGTACTCCGTCAGGACGCCACCAAGGACAAGGCCGATCGCCGCTCCGGCTCCGGCGACGCCGCCGTAGACGCCGAAGGCGCGAGCACGCTCGCGCGGCTCGGTGAAGGTCACCGTGACGATCGACAGGGCCGCCGGCGCCATCACCGCTGCAAATGCCCCCTGAAGGGCGCGTGCCGCGAACAGCAT
>DAHUZG010000450.1 GCA_027306715.1 Acidimicrobiaceae bacterium | reverse complement strand
CGCCGCCCCGTAGAGGTCGACCATCAGGTCCGCCACGGCATCAGGCGGAAGGATCGCCTCGTAGCGCCCGGGCGGCAGCTCGACGCGCCGGCGCGCCGCCCAGCCGAGACGCTCGACGAGGCGAGCCTCCGCGGCCTCGAGCGAGACGTCGGCGAAGCCCGGGCTGTAGCTGCCCGTCCAGCTCGAGCGGGTCCCGTCAGAGGACCGTGCGACGAGCTCGAGCACACCGGAGGGCTGGACGTGGCGCAGCCGCAGCCCCGTCGACGAGGCGAGGTAGGTGGTCGTCACCTCGTGAGCTGCGAAACCGGCGAGCAGCCTGCCTCCGGCCCGCGCCCGCTCGAAGGCGCCGGCGAGCCCGCCGATGAGGGGGCCGAGCGCTCCGAGGTCGGTCGCGCCCGGCTCGCCGGCAAAGCCAGGATCAGGCAGAGCCGCCCCCGCTCCGGGTGCCAGCAGCTCGGCGGCGTCCTCCGCCGGCTCGGCCTCGAGCGCCTCGTGCTCGGCCTCAGCGACGAGCTCGGCGACAGCGACGACACCGTTGCGACTGACCGAGGCGGTGGCCGTCCCGCTCGCCCCGCGGGGCGAGAAGGAGACGACGCTGACGCTGCGGTCGTGACGGACGCCGTTCGTCGTCGTCGTGTTGTTGGCAAAACGCACCTCTGCCTGGTGCGAGTCCTCGATGACGACGACGCACGGCATCCGGGCCGCGGCCAGTGCCGCCTCGGCGTCCTCGCCCGGCGGGCGGAGGCGGCGCTTTGCCGCGGCGGCGCCCGCTGCCGAGCTGCTCACCGGCCCGACTCGGCGCGGGCGTTGAGCACCGCCACCTGGCGGAAGAGCGCTGCCGGAGAGCCATGGCTGACCGGCGCCACCTGCCCGGGCTGGCCCTTGCCGCAGTTGAAGGCGCCGCCGAGGAGGTAGGTCGACTCGCCGCCGACAGCCTCCATCGAGCGCCAGAATGCCGTCGTCTGGCCCTGGTAGGCGACGTCGCGCAGCTGGTGAGCGAGCCTGCCGTGGTCGATGACGAAGAAGCGCTGGCCGGTGAACTGGAAGTTGTAGCGCTGCATGTCGATCGACCAGCTCTTGTCGCCGACGACGTAGATGCCACGCTCCACGGCGCCGATCAGCTCGTCGAGGGACGGCCCGGCCCCCGGTGCCGGGCGCAGCGAGACGTTGGCCATCCGCTGGATCGGGATGTGCAGCGGCGAGTCGGCGAAGGCACAACCGTTCGAGCGGGCGATCCCGGCCTCGGCGGCGATCCGGCGGTCGAGCTGGTAGCCGGCGAGCACCCCGTCGCGGACGAGGTCGAAGGACTGCGCCTCGACGCCTTCGTCGTCGAAGCCGATCGTCGCCAGCCCGTGCTCCGCGGTGCGGTCGCCGGTGACGTTCATCACCGGCGAGCCGTAGACGAGGCTGCCGATCCCGTCGGGCGTGGCGAACGAGGTGCCGGCGTAGGCGGCCTCGTAGCCGAGGGCGCGGTCGAGCTCGAGGGCGTGCCCGATCGACTCGTGGATCGTGAGCCAGAGGTTGGTCGGGTCGATGACGAGGTCGTAGGCGCCCGGCTCGACCGTCGGCGAGGCGAGCTTCTCCTCGAGCCAGCCCGGCATCGCCTCGAGCTCGGCGTCGAAGTCCCAGCCCTCGCCCTGGAGGTACTCAAAGCCCCTCCCCGCCGGGGGAGCGCAGCTGCGCATCGTCTCGAAGCTGCCGTCGCCGGCGATCGCCACCGCCTCGACGACGGGCTGCAGCCGGACCCGACGCTGGTGGGTGCGCGTGCCGGCGGAGCTGACGAGATGCTTCTCCTCCGAGACCGCCAGCAGCGTCGCCTGGACGTGGTCGACCGCCGGCGACTCGAGCAGCCGGCGGCTCCAGGACCCGAGCAGCTCGACCTTCTCCGCCAGCGGGACCTCGACCGGGTCGCGGCGGAACGACGACCTCCAGCTGCGCTCGCCGTGCGCCGGCTCGTCGGCGAGCTCAACGCGCCGGTCGAGGGCGGGACGGGTGACAGCGGCGGCCTCGACGGCCTGGCGGGCGAGCCCGGCGGCGACGGAGGGATCGAGCTCGACGGTGGCGGCGAACCCGACGGCGCCGTCGAGGAGCACTCGCAGGCCCATCCCGAGCTCACCGTGATCGGCGCTGGTCTCGACCTTCGCATCGCGAAGTGCCAGATGCTGGCTGCGGATCCGCTCCACACGCAGCTCGGCGCTCGTGCAGCCGAGCCGCGTAGCCTCCTCGAGCGCCGCCCCGGCCAGCGCCTCGACGAGGTCCGGGGCGAGGGTGTCGCCGGCGACGCCGGGACCGGTGCGTGCGGCTCGAAGCTGCGCCATAAGGACCAAGCTAACTGCCGCCGGCGACACCGCGCGGAGAACGTCCCCCGGCGGCCGCCGGACACGATAGTTTGCATGCCCGTGCAACAGCAGGCGGCGCGCACCCCCGGCAAGCAGGGCGTGCGCGGCCCTGCTGCGGTTCAGGCGAGCCTCATTGCTGCGGCGAGTGACCTCTTCGTCGCTCACGGCGCGACGGCGGTCTCGGTGCGCGAGATCGCCGACGCCGCCGGCGTCAACCACGGCCTCGTCCACCACTACTTCCATTCCAAGCACGGGCTCGTCGAGGCGGTGCTCGACGACCTCGCCGGGCAGGCGGCCACCGCGCTCGAGAGCGGCGTCGACCTCGCCCCCGACGGCCCGCTGGCGCGCTACGTCGTCGTGGCGAGCAGGATCCTGCTCGACGGCGGCGACCCGGCGGCTCTCGAGCCGGAGGTGACGGCGACGCTCGTGCGGCGGCTCGCCGAGATCGACCCCGGCGACGGGCACGGGCGGGCGCCCCGGCCGAGCCGGGCGGCGCGGATGCGCCATGCCCGCCGGATGGCGACGATGATCGGATGGCTGCTGTTCGAGCCGGTGATCACCGGCGCCGCCGGCCTCGCGGACGAGGACCGGCGCTTGCTGCGCCGCCACCTGCTCGACCCCGGCGAGGACTGAGCCATCGCTGGCGGCTGAGGAGCCGGCCGGGCGGCTCAGGCGCGGTCGCGGTCGGCGTCGAGGGCTTGTCTCCACAGCTCGAGGCCGCGGAAGACGAGATCAGCCTCGGCGGCGTCGCCGAGGAGCCCGACGACCTCGCTCAGGCGGGCGGCGACCGCCACCCTCGCCGTTCCCGCCAGCGCCAGGCCCTCCGGTGTCAAGCTGAGAGATACCCGCCTGCGGTCACCCCCGGCGTCCTGGCGCCGGTCGACGAGGCACCGAGCGACGAGGCCGTCGACCACCGTCGTCACCGTCGGCGCCTTGACCGCCAGCTTCTCGGCGAGCGAGCGGGAGGCCTCGGCGCCGCGCTCGAGGGCGCAGAGGACGCGGTACTGGGCAAGGGTGAGCTCGACCGGCTGCAGGGCCAGCTCGACGAGGCGGGCGAGGCGGGCGATCGTACGGCCGCCGTCGAGCTCGAGCGCCGCCCGGCCGTCGGCTGCGGTCGTCCCGGCGGTTGCAGTCGTCTCGGCGGCCACTTGGTGAGGTTAGCGAATCGTCGCCCGGCCGCCCTGGACGCCCCGGCGCCCGCCGCCGCCTCAGCGCTCTGCGGCCGCCGCCTCAGCGCTCTGCGGCCGGCGCCTCAGCGCTCTGCGGCCGGCGCCTCAGCGACGGCGTCGGCGAAGGCCGGGGCGGTGGCGAGCAGCCGCCGGTAGTAGGCCAGGAGCCGGGGCCAGTTGACGACGACTGCGCCGGTGAGGCGGCCGCTGTCGCCCCAGAGGGCGACAAAGCGGCGCTCGTCCAGGCTGCCGTGAGCGACGACCACGTCCCCGCCACGAGGTAGCCGGCCGGCGACCTGCAGCTTCATCTCGTACTGGTCGCTCCAGAAGTAGGGCACCGGGGCGTAGGGGGCGACGCTCGGCCC
>DAHUZG010000449.1 GCA_027306715.1 Acidimicrobiaceae bacterium | reverse complement strand
GGCCGCCCGGTCGAGCTCGGCCGCCAGCTCACCGAGCGCCTCGTTGTACGGCGCCAGGTCGCCGGCGAGCTCGTCGCGCACGTACCGCTCGGCCCCTCCCCGCCAGCCGCCGCCGAACCCCTCGTCGGGAACGATCCGATCCGCCGCTGACGCGAGGCAGGCGCGTTGGCGCTCGTCGAGCTCCTGCAGAGGCACCGGTAAGTGGTCTGCGATGCGCTCCGAGCCCGCCGGCAGCGTCATCGGCCTGGCTCGGTCACCGGTGCTGCCCGGCTCGCTCATTGGCGAGACAGGAGCGGCACGACCTCGGCGAAGAGCTGCTCGGCGCAGTCGTTCGGCACGGCCACCCAGCGCAGCCCCAACCTCTCCTGCAGCTCTTCCAGCCGCTCTGCCATCCGGCGCGGCTCGCCGACGAGCTCGAACGGGCAGTCGTCGAGCGACCTCGGCCCGAGCCCGGCGCCGGCGCAGAGCTGTGCGCTCGCCTCGGCCACCTCGCGCTCGCTGCAGAAGGTGACATGGTCGACGATGAGCGAGGTGCTGACGCCACCCGGTGGACGGCCCGCCGCGGCGATCGATCCGGCGAGGCGCTCGACCGACTCCTCGAGATCGGCGGTCGTGGTGATGAGGCGCTTCTGGGGGTCGGCCGGCGCCACGCGGTGGCTTGGAGCATTGAGATCGAGGTGGTCGGCGTATCGGCCGGCGAGCTCGACGATGCGCGACGACCCTCCGGCGACAAGGACACGCGGCGCCGTGGCTGGCCACGGCACGAGGGGCAGCCGGCTCACCGTGACGTGCCTGCCGGCGAGGTCGGCGATGCCGTCGTCGTAGAGCGCCCGCGCCAGCCGCAGCGACTCCTCGAGACGGTCGAGTCGATCGGCGTGCGGTGGCATCTCGAGACCGAGCGCGGCGAACTCCCGCCTTGCCCATCCCGCGCCGAAGCCGGCGTAGACGCGCTCGCCCCCCACGAGCGCGGCGAGCTGGGCATACCGGCGCACGAGCAGCGCGGGATGCTGGAAGCCGACATTGGACGCCGTCGAGGCGACGCGCAGGCGCTGCGAACAAGCGGCGACGAAGCTGAGCACCGTGAGCTGGTCGGCGCCGGCGTGGGCGGCGGGATCGGGGTGTGGCGGGGCGTAGGGGTTGAAGAGATGGTCGCCTTCGGCGATCCCGTCGACGCCGAGCTGCTCCCAGCGCTCGACAGCTGCCGGCAGCCGGTCCCACTGCTGAAAGCCGCGGAGCAACAAGAAGATCTGCAGCCCCGCAGCAGTGGCAGGGCCACCAGGCCCGGGCGCGCTCACGGGATCAGCGGCACGAGCAGGTGCGAGTCGTAGCGACCACCGGCGTGAAGGAAGGCCGGGTCGACGTCGGAGCCTGGGAGGTGCTCAGCGGGCAGCTGTTTGTTGCCGTCCACCCCCCAGCTGAAAACGACGGGAACCTCGCAGGCGTCGCCGGGGAGGACGTCGAGGTAGCCGAGCTCAGCGGGATGCATTCCTGGCGTCATGATCCGATCGAGCTCCTGGTCCACTCGCCGGCCTCCCGTCCTCGTCGGTCGTCGCTGCTGTGCAGCCGAGCGACGACGCCGTGACAAGAGCTTCGCGCGGTTCGTAGGCGTGTCAGGGCAGGGTTTGGCATTGTCGACAGCCAGAGTTACGCTGGTGCACGACAGATCAGCCGCTCCGCCGGCCTCGGCGCGCCAGCCGGCCGCAGCGAAGCGAGGGACGCAGCCGATGAGATCCGGGCAGGAGGACCGCTGACGGCAAGGCCGTCCCGTCACCGCTTCGGTCCTCCCGCCGGACGGGACGGCCTCGCCGTCTTCGCCTCGCCGGTCTTCCGCTGGTGGTTCGTGGGCCAGGTGCTCTCGGGCTCGGGCAGCGCCACCCAGGCCGTGGCGCAGTCGTGGCTCGTCCTCGAGCTCAGCACCAACAGCATCTGGCTCGGCGTCGTCTCGGCCTGCACCTTTGTCCCGATCCTGCTCGCCAGCGCCTACATGGGCTCGATCGTCGACCACGTCGACCGGCGCCGGATCCTGATCGGCACCCAGGCGGCGCTGCTCGCCATCTCGGCCACCCTCGGGGTGCTCACCGAGGCCGGTGCCGTCCGGCTCTGGGTCCTCGTCCTCGGCGCGCTGGCCACCGGCACGGTGACGTCGCTCGACATGCCGGCTCGCCAGATCTTCGTCCTCGAGCTCGTCGGGCTCGAGCGGACGGCGAACGCGGTCAGCTTGAACGAGGTGGTCCTCAACCTCTCACGTGTGGTCGGTCCCGCCCTCGGCGGCCTCGTGCTCGCGTTCTCCGGTCCCGGTGCCTGCTTCCTCGTCAACGCCGCCTCGTACCTCCCGCCGCTGCTCGTGCTGCTCGCCGGGGCGACACGACGGGCGGTGAGCGCCAGGCACTCCGACCTCGCCGGCGTCCGGGAGCCGCGCCGGCGCGGCGATACCGCCGCCGGGCTGCGCTACGTCTGGTCGCAGCGGCCGCTTCGGGCGGTGATGGTGATGGCGGCGGTCTCCGGGATGATCTTCAACTTCTCCGTCGCCGTCCCGCTCTTTGCCGTGCGCACCTTTCACGAGCACGGCCTCGGCTACGGCCTGATGATCGCCGCCTTCGGCGTCGGGGCCGTGCCAGGGGCGCTTGCCGCCACCTTCGGCGACTCCTTCCCGAGCGGTCGGCAGGTGCGCGCCCTGGCGCTCGGGTCGGGACTGCTCGTCCTCGCCACCGCCTTCTCACCGGACTTCCCCGTCGCGCTCGCGGGGCTCGCCTGCTGCGGCGCCGTCTCGATCTGGTACATCGCGCGCGCCAACGCCTTCGCCCAGCTACGCGCCGCCCCCGAGCTGCGCGGGCGGACGATGGGGATCTGGACGATGGCGCTGCCGGGGATGAACCCGCTTACCGGGCTTGCCGTCGCCGGGGTCGCCGAGGGCTTCGGCGGCCGCGGCGCCTTCGGCCTCGGCGGGCTCTGCCTCACGGTCGTCGTCCTCGCCGCCTGGAAAGCGCTCAGCGACCGGTCGCTCGCCGGCGGCCGGGCGGCGGCGCGCTCGGAGGTGACCTCTTAGCGGCGGGCCGAGGCTCCGGCGCCGGCTGAGCCAGCTCGACCCACCCGCTGCGCCGGTGGCGGCGGCCGGTGGCGGCGGCGAGCCCACCTCCACGAGGCGGCGAGCGCCACCGGCGTCATCGGGGCGGGGCGGCGTCGGGAGGTGGTAGGCAAGCTCCCCGGCGAGACGCCGTCCCACCGAGGCCGGCGGAGGAAGGACGGCGGCGGTGCTGCTCATCACCAACGAGGACGTGGCGGCGGTGCTCGACATGGCCGGGACGGTCGACGCCCTCCGGGTCGGCTACGCCGACCTCCGCTCCGGCATGGCGACCTACGGCCCGCGCATCGACCACTACCTGCCGACCGGGCGGCCCGACGACTACCACCAGTGGGGCAGCATGGTCGGCTCCTCGGCGAGCTTCGGGGTGCTCGCGGTGCGGATGAAGTCGGACGTCGTCTCCTGGCCGGCGAACCGGACCCAGGAGAAGCACTGCGTCGAGCCGGGCCGCTACTGCGGGCTCATCCTGCTGTTCGCCGCCGCCGACGGCGCCCCCCTGGCGATCATGCACGACGGCTACCTCCAGCACCTACGTGTCGGCGGAGCGGCGGCGATCGGCACCGACCTGCTCGCCCGCGGGGACGCAAAGGTCGCCGGGTGCCTCGGCTCGGGTGGGATGGCACGCAGCATGCTCGAGGGGCTCGCCCTCGTGCGCCGGCTCGAGCACGTGCGCGTCTTCAGCCCCGATCCCGAGCACCGGCGCCTCTTCGCCGAAGAGATGACCGAGCGGCTGGGGGTCGAGGTCGTTGCTGTCGCCAGCGCCGAGGAAGCTGTGCGGCCCGCCGACATCGTGCTCAGCGCGACCGACTCGCTCGTGCCGACCCTCGACCCCGCCTGGCTCGAGCCGGGCTCGCATGTCACCTGCGTCACCCGGCGCGAGCTGAGCGAGGCGCTGCTGGCGCGCGCCGGCACCGTCATCCAGCTCGGCTCGCAGACGGTCCCCCACGGCGTGCAGCTGCCGATGCTCGAGTGGCGGGCGGGGGCGATCGCCTCCTACGTCGCCGGCGCGCCCGAAGACCGGGCACGCATCCCGGCCGCCTCAGCAGCCTCACGACGCGAGCACCCGACGCTGCTCGATCTCGAGCTCGGCACGGCCCACGGACGACAGCATGACGACGAGGTGACCGTGTTCGTCCCGACAGGGACCCAGGGCCTGCAGTTCGCCGCCGTCGGAGGGCGGACGCTCGAGCTCGTCCGCCGCCGAGGGCTCGGGCGGACGCTGCCAATTGACTGGTTCTTACAGGAGATCCGCGACTGAAGGCGATGGAGCTGTGCGGTCCCGGTGAAGCGCCTCTCACAGCCCGGTCCGAGAGCCGCGTCCGGGGTTCAGCTGCGGGGCGACCGGGTAGCCAATGCCGGGTAGCCAATGCCCGCGGCGCGCGGCTCATGTACGCATCATTCTTGGCACGACGCCCCGGAGAGGGCGCTCCCGGTGCCACGCCGTCTCGCTCTCCAGCCAAGCTCAGGAGGTGTTCTCGTGAAGCTCCTCGCTCCTGGTGAGCTGCTCGAACAGCTGCGCCGGCGCGGCATGCTCTGCCGGCCCGGCTGGCCGGTGCCGGCAGCAGACTTCGGCACGATCGCCGGTGCCGACCTCGTCATCGGTCCTGTGACCGAAAAGGGCGGCGCGCGCGAGATCGGCGACCTCGTGCCCGTGCCGTGCGCGCTCGGCACGGTCGCGTCTGTGATCGCCGGCTGGTGGGCGACGACTGGCTGGCGGGGCGCCTCGTGGCTGGCGCTGAGCGGCGGCGCCTCCGGCGCCTGCGAGGTGCTCGACGCCGAGCAGGCGTGCAGCACCGACACCGTCCTCGCCGCCGTCCGGCGCCTCTACCGACAGCACTCCGGCGAGTGGAGCTGGGTCGAGCTCTCGCCCGGCTCGACGTCGGGCCGGCTGCTCGAGTGGCGCTTCCTCGACTGGACGATCCGGCTCGGCCACCCGGACGACCCCGGACGGATCGAGGTCGAGCTGCCCCTCGGGCCCCCCGGGACGCACGGCCAGGACCGGGCGCCCGGTGCGGTGCGCGGCCGGAGCAACCGCGCTCAGAGCGGCGCCGAGCGGGGCGGCGCGACCCGGACGAGCCGTCTCCTCACCGAGCGGGTCGACCGGCTGGAGAGGCGGGCAGGAGCGGTTCTCGTGCACCTCGTCACCTCCCCCGGTGGCGACGGCGCGGCCCTGGAGGGCCCCCTCCGCCTGCCGACCACCCTCCAGGTGAGCCTCGTCACGATCGCCGCGACCGCCGGCGACGCTTCCGGCAGAGGCGGGCAGGCGGCCGCCACCAGCGGCGCCGCGCGCGCACCGGTGCAATCTGCCCGTTAGCATGCTGATCCAATCCAATCCACTCGTTCGAGTCGCCTCGCGTCCGCGGCCCTGACCCCCCTCAGAGGTGGGAATGCCACATGACGCTACGGATGTCTCGCTGTCGGTGAGCTTTCGGACCAGCGGGCCGATGCTCGTCGCCACCCTCACCGGCGAGGCGGACCTCTCGAACCTCGATCAGCTCTCCGAGGCCCTCGACGAGGCGGCGCGGCGGCGCCCTGACACGGCCGTCGCTCTCGAGGCCCGCCAGCTGTTCCTCGACGTTCAGGCGATGCGCACCGTGGCGGGGTTCGCGGCCTCCCAGAGACGCGCCGGTGTCGTCGTCGCCCTGCTCGGGCTGTCGAGCACCGCCCGCCTCGCCTTCGACATCGTCGACACCGAGGGGCAGTTGCTGCGCTGTGACTCCCTCGCCGATCTCGTCGCCCGCCTCACCACTCTCGAGGCAAGCGCCGAGCAGCCTTGACCGGCTCGGCGGCGGCCCGCCACCGGGAACGCCGGATCAGAACCCGGGAAAGACGGCGACCAGCTCCTCGATGCTCAGACCGCTCACGCCGACCGGACCTCGCGCCGGGTGCTGCTCGGCGAGCCTTCCGTAGACGAGGCGGACCAGGGCCTCGGCCGGCAGCTCGATGCGCTTTCCCTCCCCGGCCTCACCTGACGCCGAAGCCGTCTCACCGGCGACCTCGAGGCGCACCTCTCCGTTCCCGGCCGCAAGTCGGAAGCGGCGATCCGGCGCGGTGGCGACGATCGTCACCTCGAGCGGCTCGTCGGGCGACTTGCCGCTTCGGGCGGCGGTCTGTGCGAGCCCGTCGACGAGCAGAGCGACCGACTCGGCAGCCACCACGGCCGCGGGATCGAAGGCGACTGCGACGTCCCAGCTGTGCACAGCGTGCTCGGAGAGGCGCATCCGCAGCACGGTGGCGGCGTCGCGCTCTGCACCGAACATCTCGACGCGGAACGCGCCGAGGCTCGCGGCCGGGAGCGCCTCGAGGCGCGCGGTGAGCGCTTCTGTGACGGCCAGGCTGGCGCTCGCCTGCTCGGCGGGCTGGCGCGCGTTCCAGGAGGCCCAGATCGCCTCGAATGCCTCTCGCGGTGGCACCTCGCCCACGCCGAGCCCGGCATCGAAGAACAACGAGAAGATCTCGGCCTGGCTCCCGAGATGGGACATCACCTCGGCCACGCTCCACTCAGAGCTGCCCGAGAGGCGTGCGAGGTCGGCAGGCGCGAGCCCGCTCACGAGGGCGGCGAGGCGGTCGTGCGAATGGCGCAGCGCAGCGAGCAGCACCTGCACCTTCATCACCTGAACGCCCTCAGGCAATGGCGTGCCGGTCGTGCGGGACGGTGTCGTCATGATCTGACCTCCTTGGCAGGCAGCGCTCGGACCCTCGCCGCAGACTACGGAGCCCTCGACACCGAGCGGCACGTCCCGGTGGAGAGACCCGGGACGCGGTCTGCGTCCGTAGGGCTGGCGGAGGCGGCCGAGGGACGGGGCGCCAACGGGGCCAGGCTCCTGGCAGATGACCGGGGCGCCGCCGCGCTCGTGGAGCACTAGCGTGAGCTGGGGTCACCAAGGGAGGACAGCGATGACGCACTCCGTTCCCGCCTCCGACGTTCCGGAAGGATCTGTGACAGGAGCCGGCAGGTACGCGGTAGGCAACAACGGGACTTATTTCGCCGTCTCCCGGAGGTGCCGGCATCTCGGTGCTGACTTGGCGGGAGGGAGCATCGCCCGAGACGGCTGCCTGGTCTGCCCCCGGCACGGGGCCACCTACGACGTGACAACGGGACGAATGGTACGCGGCCCCCAGGGCGCCTTCGCCAAGGTCCCCGGCCTCGGAGCGGGCTTCAAGGCGTTGACCAAGTTGCTGCCCCTGGCGCGCGGCACGGTCACCGAGAAGGGCTCGACCCTCCAGATCGACTGACCGGCCGGCAGTCCGGGGCAGCAGACCCGAGGGCGCGCCCTGGGGCGATCGGGGGGTCTGAGCCCTGGCGCAGGGCCTCGACCGCTGCGACGATCCTTCTGGTCGCGCGGCCGCGACCGCCGAGGGTGAGGCTCAGCCGTGCCCGAAGACCGTGCAGGCGCCCGGCGGCAGGCCGCTCGCGCAGATCAGGCTCGGCAGGCCCATCGTCGGGCCGTGCCGGACGAGCATCGAGTACGGCGGCGCCAGGTCGACGCCGTCGGGCCCCGACAGGTAGCCGGGGGCGCTGCCGGCCACGCCGTCGTGGCCGTACTGCCAGACGATCCGATCCGTGCGCGGGTCGACGACGATCACCCGGTCGTTGCCGTCGTCGTTGCAGAGGATGTCGCCGTTGGTCGGGATCGCTTCGCACAGCGACGGCGTCCGCAGCATGCCCGGACCGCTCGCCGGCCCGTAGCGCCAGAGGAGCTGCCCGCTCGAATTGAACTCGACGATCTGGCCGGGGGTCGAGTAGTCGGCAGTGATGAAGACGCCCGGGGAGACCTCGTTCGTGTCACTCGGGTAAGCGACCCCGGGAGGGTGCGTCGACCAGAGCACCTTGCCCTGCAAGGTCATCTCGTCGGCCCAGTCGCCGTTGATCTCGGTCACGATGTAGTCACCATTGGTGAGGGGGAAGGCACCGTTCGGGCTGCCGAAACGTAGCGGCGGCTGGTGGTAGCAGTTGGTGTCCTGGATCCCGATGCGCTCGAGCGGGCTGTGCGCCCTCGGGGCGACGAGCAAGAGGCTGCAGTTCTTGATGTCGGCGACGAGGACGTCGCCGTTCGGGAGCACCATCGCGTCGTCGGGGTTGTCGACCTGGTTCGGGGCGCTGCCCGCCAATCCCGGCGTGCCGTAGCGCCACAGCAGGCGCGGGTGGCTCAGGCTGAGCAGCGAGACGGCCTGGTAGTTCTCCTCGGTCGCCAGGATGTCCTTGCCGCTGGGCGTGAAAAAGGCGTCGTCGGGCGACAGGAACGACGTTCCCGGGCTGAGGTCACCGGCCGCTGGGAACTGCCAGAGGATCTGGCCCGAGGGGCTGACGACAAGGAGGCGGTCGTTGCCTTCGTCGGCGATCAGCACGTCGCCGGGCAGCACCGCAGGGTTCGACCCCGGTGCCAGGTTCGGCCCGGCGCGCATGCCCGAGCCCGGTCGTGACGGGAACGGCAGCTCGTAGCGCGCCGCCAGCCGCCCGCTCCCGGTGCGCCGCTGCAGGGCTGCGGCCCTCTGGCCCGTCGAGCGGGAGGGGACCGGCTTGCCTCCTCCCGAGGAGAGCTCGAGCGCCACCACGACGACCAGGGTCACCATGCTGAGCAGCGCTACCAGCCGCGCCCGACCGACGAGCCTCGCCCGGCGCCGGCGCGCCTCGCGATCTGGCCTCAACGTCGGAGCGGGCGCCGACTTACGGGTATGCCGGCCACTCGGAGCCGGCAACTCAGCCGAGGCCCCGGAGCATGACCTGCCAGTAGAAGCGAGGCAGTCCGTACCTTTTGAGCAGCCACATGTCGTACCGTTCGCGCTGGGTGTCGATAAAGGGCAGCGTCGGGTGCGGGCTCAGGCTGTAGTCGAACTCCGCCAGCACCATCCTCCCGACTCCAGTGGTGAACGGGCACGCAGCGTAACCGTCGTAGCGGCTCGTGGGCTCGCGCGACGTGAGCACCGCGAGGACGTTCTCGACGACCACCGGCGCCTGGCGGCGGATCGCCGCGCCGGTCTTCGACGTCGGGGCGTCGCAGACGTCGCCGAGGGCGAAGACCTCCGGGTAGTCGACGTGGCGCAGGCTGTAGCGGTCGACAGGCACCCAGCCGAACGGGCCGGGCCCTGCGAGCGGGCTCGCGCGGACGAATGCCGGCGCGCGCTGGGGGGGCGCCGCGTGCAGCAGGTCATAGGCGAGCACCTCCCGGCCGCCGCCTCCTGCGCCAAGCGTCTCGAAGGTGGCCCTGCGCCCGTCCGGGTCGACCTCGACGAGCTCAGTCGAGTACCGGGGCACGATTCCGTAGTCCTTCACCACCTGCTCGAGGACCCGGGCGAACTCGGGAACGCCGAAGATCCCGCCGGCACCGGTCGCGTAGGTCACCGTGCTTTTCGCGAGCACCCCTCGCCGCCGCCAGTGGTCAGAGGCGAGGTACGCCGCCTTCTGTGGCGCCCCGGGGCACTTGATCGGCGTCGACGGCGCGCAGAACAGCGCCGCTCCACCCCGGAACCGCCGGACCAGCTCCCAGGTCTTCGGGGCCAGCTCGGGAGAGTAGTTGGAGCTGGCGAAGGGCGTGGTCATGGCCTCGGCGAGGCCGGGCACGAGATCCCATGCGAGCTCGAGACCCGGGCAGCAGACGAGCACGTCGTAGCTGATCCTCGCGCCGCCAGCCGTCTGCACGACCCGCGCCGCGGCGTCGATGTCGACGACCGCGTCCTGCAGCCAGCGCACCCCGGCAGGCACCACGCGTGACTGCGGCCGCCGGCTCGCAGCCAGCGGCTCGACGCCTGCCCCGACAAGGGTCCAGAGCGGCTGGTAATAGTGCAGCCTCGCCGGATCGATCAGCGCGATGTCCTCCTCGCCGGCGCGCCGCAGCCGTGCGGCAACGCTGATGCCCGCCGACCCCGCGCCCACGATCACGACACGGTGATGCATCACAGCTCCCCTCCCCGGCCGGGCGGCCGTCAGCGAGGACAATCCTTACTAGATCACTCAACATTAGTCAATCGCTCCAGGTCGTAGAGGCGGGACCACCTCCTGCGGCCTCACCGCTGGGCCCGAAAAGTCCACGCGCCGGGTCGTCGACTGGACCTGCGCCCCGCGAGCAGGCGCCCGCTCGAGGCGAGGCTGCGCCCATCGAGATCTCCGGGAGTCGCGTCTCGCAGGTCAGGCGATCCGCTCCGCTGCACGCGCCGAGATGGCCGCGGCCGCCGAGATGACGAGCCGTCAGCGCACCGTCACGCGTTGTCGGCGAGACGACCGGGCGGGCTGCTCGAGCTCACGTGCCAGCTCGCGCAGCATCGTGCGCACGGTCGTCCGGCTGAGGCGCTCGGCGAGGGCCAGGTCGGATTCGGCGAGGGACGATGGAGGGCGGAACCTGCCTTCCAGGCCGAGCTCGGTTCGCATGTCGTCGACCCGATGCACGATCAGCGTGCCCTCGAAACGCGACGACGGCCCGCGAGACCCACCCACCTCCCACATGACGCGGTAAACGTGCTCTGTCCCGGGTGCACCCGCTGAGAGCGCGATCATCGCGGGCCCCGCGCCGGACCAGGGCAGGCTGGCGGGGTCGACGCCCGTGCGCAGCTCTTCGGCTTCTTTGTAGCCATACTTGACACACGACGCCAGAAGGGGCTCGGCGCGGGCGAGCCGGCGGACGAGCGCCTGGTCGCTCAGCTCGACCTGGACGGAGTCCTCGATGCTGAGCGTCGACGTTCCGTGGCGGTGGGAGTCGGGAGGAGCCGGGTAATCCCCGGACTCGAGCGCCTCGTCGCGAGCTGCGAGCACCGCGAGGCTTGTCTTGGCGAGCGTGTCACGGAGCGCCCCGGTGGCCGCCGCCCAGGTCTCGTGGAGCGGGCAGACGGCCTCCCAGCGGCAAGGTCCCTCGCCGAGCGCGCAGCGTGCGGAGCGCAGCGGGCCTTCGCCAGCCTCCACGAGCTCGAGGAGGCTGACCGACTCGGGAGACCTGACGAGGCGGTAGCCGCCGTCCTTGCCGGCACGAGAGCTGGCGATCTCGGCGCGGACGAGGTCGGCGAGGATCTGTGAGGCGAACGTCTGGGGGACGTCCACGTCCGCCACGACCTCCCGTATCTTGCGGTAGCCCCCGCCGGGGTAGGCCCGCGCCAACGCGACCGCTGAGCGCACCACGTAGTCGCCGCGCTTGGAGAGGGTCACGTTCACGACATAAGTGTAGCAGCTAACTTGACGTATCTCTCGGACATATGGTAGATGAGACTACGTTGGTAATAGTGCTATAGGTAAAGAGGGCAGGGATGGCGGCGCTGACAGAGCACGACGGGGCCGACCGTGGTCCGAGAGCGGCCCGCAGCGGCGCCGCGCACGGGCCCGCCCACCCCGGTGCGCCTCACGGGCCGGCGACCCGCCCGCCCGCTGCCGGGAGATCGCTGGGCGAGGGGCGCGAGAGCGGGCAAATGGCGGAAGGGACGATCCCGGCGACCGCACCGGAGCTGCCGGTCGTCATCCAGGGCGGCATGGGGATCGGCGTGTCGGGCTGGCAGCTGGCCGCTGCGGTCGCCTCCGCTGGTCAGCTCGGGGTCGTCTCCGGTGTCGCTCTCGACACGATCGTCGTGCGGCACCTACAGCTCGGGGACCTCGACGGCTCGGTCCGCCGGGGACTTGCCGCCTTCCCGGTCCAAAGCGTCGCCGAGCGGATCCTCGAGCGCTACTTCGTCGAGGGCGGGATCGAGCCGGACCGGCCGTTTGCTCCGACTCCCCTCCTGCGCCTGCACCAGCGCCCCGACGACGTCGCGCTCATCGTCGCCGCCAACTTCGTCGAGGTCTTCCTCGCCAAGCAGGGCCACCTCGGACCGGTCGGGGTCAACTATCTCGAGAAGGTGCAGCTGGCGACACCGGCCTCCATCCTCGGCGCGATGCTGGCGGGCGTCGACAACGTCCTCATGGGCGCTGGCATACCGACCAAGATCCCCCGGCTTCTCGACGCCCTCGCTGCGGGCGATCCAGCCAGCATTCCCGTCGATGTCGAAGACGCCCCAGAGGACACTTCCCACCGCACCGGGATCGACCCCGCCCCGTACACGGGCAGCCGAGCGCCGATCGGGCGTCCGAAGTTCCTCGCAGTCATCGCCACCCATGTCCTGGCCCAGTTCCTCGCACGCAATCCGCTCACCCGACCCGACGGATTCGTCGTGGAGACGCCGGTCGCAGGTGGCCACAGCGCGGCGCCGCGCGGCCGGACCGTCCTCGACGAGCACGGCCAACCCCTGTACAGCGAGCGCGACGTGGTGGACTGCGCGGCGATGAGGGCGCTCGGCCTGCCGTTCTGGCTCGCCGGCGGATACGGGACGCCGGAGGGACTGGTCGCCGCACGCCAGGCGGGAGCGGCCGGCGTCCAGGTCGGCTCGGCATTCGCGCTGTGCACGGAGTCCGGCATCGACCCGGCACTGCGACAAGAGGTCCTGCGCCGCGCGCTTCGAGGCGAGCTGACGGTTCGCAACGACCCGAGGGCATCGTCCACCGGGTTTCCCTTCAAGGTTGCCGCGCTCGCGAGCACGCTGGCGGACCCGCAGGTAGCGGCCAATCGCCGGCGCGTCTGTGACCTCGGCTACCTGCGAGTCCCCTACGCCAAGCCCGGCGGCGGCGTCGGCTACCGCTGTGCGGGCGAGCCGGTCAACGCCTTTGTCCGCAAGGGCGGCCAGCTCTGTGAGACTGAAGGTCGCCACTGCCTGTGCAACGGGCTGCTGGCGACCGCAGGACTCGGCCAGCGGCGACCGCGGGGATACCTCGAGCCGCCGATCGTCACCATCGGCCAGGAGCTGTCGTTCCTCGGCGAGCTCACGGCCGACGGCAACGAGTACTGCGCGGCCGATGTCGTCTCGTACCTGCTGTCGGGCACATGAGCTGGGACACGGTAGTGCCTGCAGTCCCGGTGAGTGCCTGAGCGGGGCCCGGCGCTCGAGCGCCACGCACTGCGCGGCGGCGGCGTCGGCGGTGGGGGCGGCGGTGGGGGCCAACGCTTGTCGGTGAGCCGAGACCGAGGGCGCTAGGCTCGCACGGTCCGATAGCGAGTGGCGATTCGCCGCAGCCAGGCGAACACCGGCGGCGGTCCGACGCCGGAAGGTCCTCGCACCACGCCGGACGGTCTTGGCGCCGAGCCACCGGGCT
>DAHUZG010000448.1 GCA_027306715.1 Acidimicrobiaceae bacterium | reverse complement strand
CCGGAAGCTACGGGGCAGGGTCGCCTTCCTCGGCATCGCCACCAACGACGCCCCCCGGGCGGCGCGGGCATTCCTCAGGGAGGTTCACGTCACCTACCCGGCCGTCTCAGACCACGGCACGGCCGTCGCCACCGCCTACGGGGTCTACGGCCTTCCCACCACGGTGCTCGTCTCGCCGTCGGGCAGGGCACGCGGGCGTCACGTCGGCGCGCTCGACACCGCAGCCCTCGACGAGGCTCTGAAGGAGGCCTTCGGGGTGTCGTCTTCGAGCGAGCCGAGCGTCAGCCAGGGCCACTGAAGCGGCCTGAGCGGCGGGCGGACGCGGCGGGCGGACGACCTTGATGAAGCAGCCCGACGAGGAACGTCGCACCAACGAGCGCGCGGCCCGGCGCAATGCTGCCCGCGCCCCGGTCCCAGCCGGCGCTCAGTCCTCGAGCGGTCCGGGGTAAGCCGCCTCCGCCGTGGCGACGAGTTGCTTGGTCTTGTGCCGGAGGATGACGAAGACGGCCACCACCGCGACGACGGCGACGACCCCGAGCGCCACATTGATCGTGCCGGAGACCCGGCTCAGCCCGGTCCCGGCGAAGTAGGCGAGCCAGGTCCACAAGCCCGCCCAGACCACCCCTCCGGCGCCGTTGGCGGGCAGGAACCGTCGCCACCGCATATGGTTCGTGCCGGCGAGGAACGCCGCATAGGTACGAAGGATGGAGACGAAGCGGCCGAGGAAGACGACCTGGATCCCGTAGCGGTCAAAAGCGTAACGGCCCACCTTCAGCTTGCCTTCGTCGAGGTGAACCTTCGGCCCGTAGCGGCGCACCAGCCGGTAGCCGCCCTTGTCGCCGATCAGGAACCCGATGTTGTCACCGATGACCGCGCCCGCCGAGGCGACTGCCCAGAGGAGCCAGGGCGAGAGATGGTGCTTCTCCCCAGCGAGGATGCCGGCGGCGACGAGCGCCGTCTCCCCCGGGAGCGGGATCCCGAGGCTCTCGATGCCCACCAAGATGAAGACGGCCAGGTACCCGTAGCTCGAGACAAGATGGTTGATGTTCATCGTGCCGGCCTCGCCCGGAGAGCTACGGAGGACGGGGCAGCGGCGCCCGCCAGGTCTCGCCGGAAGCGTACCCATCTCGGCGCCACGACGACTCACCTCATTCCGGGCGGGCGCCCGCCCACGACCCGCCCGTGAGGGCGCTGGCGCTGATGGCACCTCTCACCTTGCTCGGCGCCACCTTCGCCAGCCATGGCGTCGAGCACACGGTCGGGCACGGACTGCTCGTCGGCGCCGGACTCTCGACTGACGGCCTCCTGCGGGACGTGTTACAACTACCTCGCGGCTCGACGTCGTTCTGCGCCTTTTTGCGGGGGCGGCCCGTGCCCTCACCGTGGACGAGAGGTCCGACCGCCTTGCTCTCGCGGCGAAGCCTGAGCGATCCCTGAGCCCCGGGATGACCTCCCCGCCGGCACGCTCGCCCGAGGTCGGGCAAGCTGAGGGGATGGAGCCTGTTGAGCGCACCGTGACGACGAGGCTGACGAGCCCGATCGGTCCGCTCCGGCTCGCAGCCCGCAACGGCCGGCTGACCGGACTGCATCTCGAGGCCAGCTCGAACCCCCCGCTCGGGACCGACAGCTGGATCGAGGACCGGGCCGCCTTCGCCGACGCCGAGCGCCAGCTCGAGGAGTACTTCGCCGGCGAGCGGACGGCCTTCGATCTCGATCTCGATCTTGCCGGCACACCTTTCCAGCGCGCCGTGTGGCAAGGCCTGCTCACCATCGGGTACGCCGACACCTGGAGCTACACCCGTCTCGCGCTCGAGATCGGCAATCCCCGCGCCTGTCGCGCCGTCGGGCTCGCCAACGGCCGAAACCCGATCGCGGTGATCGTTCCCTGCCACCGAGTCATCGCCGCCGACGGCACCCTCGGCGGCTACGGCGGCGGCCCCGAGCGAAAGTCGTACCTTCTCGAGCTCGAGCGGAGGGTCCTCGCCCGCCGCTGCGGCTGAATGGGCGCCGCTCGGCCCGGGCGGGCGCCAGCAGCCGCCGGCGACGCGGCGACTACCATCGCAACATGTCGGCAGGGTTCGAGGTGATCTGCGAGATCGAGCCGGCAACAGAGCCGGACCTCCGTCGGGTACGCCACCAGATCGGCGTTCTCAGCGCCGTCTCGTCGGTGTTCCTCATCCCCGACAACCACATCGGCCGGGCGACCGTCTCGAGCATCGCCGTCGCCCGCGAGGTGCTGCAGATGGGCGGGCGCGCCATCGCCTGCCTCAACGCCCGCGACCGCAATACCCTCGGCTTCCGTCGCGACCTGCTGACGGCCGCCGCCTACGGCGTCGACGAGCTGCTGTTCGTCTACGGTGACCGGCCCGAGTCCGGGCGGCGCTCGGACGACCTCACGGTGCGGGCGATGCTCGAGGAGGCACGACGGTTCGGGGCGCGTCACCACGGCGGGCGCGATGCCCTGCGCGTCGGGGTGGCCTCCTCGCTCGCCCCGCTCGCGCCCTGGAAACGTGAGGCCGACTTCGTGGTCTGCCAGGTCGGCTTCGATCTCGAGCGACTGCTCGACTGGCGGGCGGCGCTTGATTTCGACGGACCCGTCTATGCCGGGGTGATGGTCGTCGGGAGCGCGCAGATGGGCGCCAAGCTCGGCGCTGCGATCCCCGAGCTCGCCGCTCCGCCCTGGCTGCTCGAGCGCCTCGACGCCGACGAGAACGCCGGGGTCGACTTCGCCTGCGACCTCGTGTGCCGCCTTCGCGACAGCACCGCCTTCGACGGCGTGCACCTCATCCCGGTGCGCCGCTTCCGCGACGTCGCCCGCCGGCTCGAGGTGCTCCTCTAGCCGGCTCTCGCCGGCACTGCGAAATGCCTGGTGAGCAGCGGGCGTGGAGACTAAAGTAGGCGAGCGGAGCGCCGCGTCGGCAGGCGCCTCCCTGGCAAAAAGGAGGATCCATGAGGCACGTTGCCCGGTGCGTCCCTGTCGCAGCACTTGCCCTCACGGCTGGGACCGGGGGCCTCGTCGCCTTCTCGTCCGCCGCCCTGGCCTCCTCCCGGGTCAGCTCGTCGTCCTCTGCATGCACACAGCTCGCCGTCACCCTCGCAGCGCTGCAGAAGGCCTCCTCCAACCCCGCGGCCCTGGCTGCCCAGATCCCGACCTACGTCAGCCAGCTCGAGACCGACAGCGCCTCGGCGACACCGGCCGTCAAGGCCGCCGTGACGACCTTCGTCACCGACCTGAAGGGAGCAGCGAGCGGCAAGGCCAGCATCTCGCAGCTCACCGCCGCCGCCGGGGCCATCGAGACGAGCTGCGCGGCGTCGGCTGTTCCGGCCTCCGGATCGGCGGCCACCGGCAGCGGCAGCACCGCCGGGCTGCAGGACGGCTCTCTCATCCTGGTCGGCAGCGCGGCGATGCTGGCGGGCACCGGCGCCCTCGTCGTCGCCCGCCGGCGGCGCGCCGGCCTCGCCTCCTGACAGGCCCGCCGGGCTCCTCACTGCCGGAGCCATCGCCGCGCCACCGCCGCCTGCACCGCCGGCAGCACCGCCGGCAGCGGCGGCGCACAGCAGGGGCGCGTGCGCTCGCTCTCGCCGGCTCGCTGCTCCTCGCCGGCGGCGCCACGACGATCGCGCTGGCACTGGCCAGCCAGCAGCACGCGCCTCAGCCCGGGCCATCGCAGGCGGGAGCGATCGGGCCCGGCACGAGCGGCGGCCGGGGACCGGCCGAGCACGCCGGTAGCTCCGGCTCGAGCCCCATCCCGGGGCGGCCTGCGCTGAGCGACTGGGCCTCGCTCGGCCATGCCCAGCTCGGGGAGCCGGTGCTGGCACGATCCCAGCCGGTGTCGATCGCCATCCCGGCGATCGGCGTCTCCTCCCCACTTGAGGTGGTCGGGCTCAACGCCGACGGCACGATCGAGGTGCCCCCGCTCTACCAGCGCCCGAGCCGAGCGGCATGGTACAAGTACTCGCCCACACCGGGCGAGATCGGGCCCGCGGTGATCGTCGGTCACGTGGACGACTACGAGGGCCCGGCGGTGTTCTTCCGACTCGGCGCCTTGCGCCCCGGAGATCGGGTCTCGATCGAGCTTCGAGACGGTGACGTGGCCAGCTTTCGCGTCGACGCCGTGCGCCGCTACGCCAAGGACCACTTCCCCACCGCCGCCGTCTACGGTCCGACCAACTACGCCGCGCTCCGCCTGCTCACCTGCGGCGGGCCCTTCGACTACGCCTCCCGCAGCTACCTCGACAACGTCGTCGTCTTCGCCTCGCTCGTCACCCCGGCGGTGGCTGGGGGGGCCGCCTCCGGCTGAGCCGAGGACCGCTCAGCTGAGGGCCGCTCAGCTGAGGAGACGCTCGATCGTCTCGACCTTATCGGCCATGCGCGGCCCGCTCTCGGCCGCCCGGATGTCGAGCTTGATCACCACCGACAGCCGCGGCGCCTTTTCCGAGAGGCTCCGCACGCACTCCCCGATCACTGCCATCACCTCGTCCCACTCGCCCTCGATGTTGGTGAACATGGCGTTGGTCTCGCAGGCAAGCCCGCTGGCGCGGGCGATGCGCACTGCCTGCGCAACCTGATCGCCGACCGAGTCGCCGGCGCCGACCGGGGTGATGGAGAACGCGGCGATCACGAGTCTTCACCTCTGCGAGAGAGCCGGTACCACGGGATGGTGATGCGCTGGATGAGGTAGGTCAGCGCGAACAGCGCGACGCTCACCGCGGCGGTGAGCGCCACGGCAGCGTAGACGAGGTCGGTGCGAAGCTGGCTGTACTGCTCGGACATGAAGATGCCGAGCCCCTGGTAGGCCCCGACGTACTCCGAGAAGATAGCCCCGACGACGGCATAGGTGATGGCGATGCGCAGCCCGGCGAAGAAGTACGGCATCGCCCCGGGCACCTCGAGGCGCCGGAAGACCTCCAGCCGACCGGCACCCATCGACCGCAGCAGGTTGATCCCGTCGCGCTCGGCGGACTCGAAGCCCTCGCTCAGCGCCACCGTCACGGGGAAGAACGTCACGATGGCGACAACGACCAGCTTCGGCGCCAGGCCGAAGCCGAGCCAGAGGTCGACGAGCGGAGCGACGGCGATGAGCGGCAACGCCTGCGAGGCGACGAGCAGCGGATACACCGCCCGCCGGCACAGTGAGGAGAAGGCCATCGCCACGGCGAGCGCCCAGGCGACGGCGACGGCGACGGAGAAGCCGAGGACGGTCTCCTCGAGCGTCGGGAGGGTGTTCTGCCAGAGGGCGCTGCGGTCGTCGAAGCCCTGAGTGATCACCCGCCACGGGCTCGGGGCGATCTGAGGACGCAGGTGACGAGCGCTCACGTAGAGCTGCCAGAACCCGAGGAGCGCGAGCAGCAGCACGACCGGCGGCAGCAGCAGGCGCCAGCTTCGGTCCGGCATCGAGCCGACCGCCCCGCGCCCGCGGCCGAGCAGCGCCACCCGGGGAGGTGACGGCGAGGCGGCGACGCTCACCGTCGGGCGGTCCCGTCGAGGTAGGCGTTGGTGTACCAGCCCGACAGGTTCTTCGGCATCGTGCGCACGACCTTGCCGCTCGAGTTGACCAGGATGCCTGCCGAAGCGGCGAACCGCACGTAGCCGGCCCAGCGGGAGTACGTCTGGGTGCCGAAGTGGCCGGACGCGTCCAGCCAGTACGACCTCGCCATCAGCTCGGCGCTGTCGTAGACGAGCTTCGGGACGCTGAAGACGCCGGGATTGTCGTCGATGAGGATCTTGGCAGCGGCATCGGGATGACGAGCCGCGTAGGTGAAGCCGGCCGCCGACGCCTGCACGAAGCGGGTGGCGAGGGAGCCGTGACTGGCGAGGAAGCCGCGGTTGGAGATCATCACGACCTCGTAGCGGTCCGGGAAGTGCCACTTCTGCAGGTCGAAGTAGCTCATCGGCTCGCCGGCCAACCGGGCCGGGATCACCTCCCAGGTGACGAGCGGGAAATCGAAGTCGGCGCGGCCGTCGTAGACGGCGGCGTAGGCAGAGGTGTTGAGGTCGACGACTTTGAAGTTCGGCTTCCCGTTCGGCAGCGTGCCCTTGCCGCCGTCCTGGTCGATGAGGTACTCGATCGAGGCGATCTCGTCGGTGCCCCCGTCCCAGGCAAAGGTCTTGCCGACGAGGTCGCGTGGCCGCGTGATCCCCGAGCCCTTCCGGAAGCCGACGACGCTCGCCATGTGCTGGAGGATCGCCATCACCGACTCGACAGGCAGTCCCTCGGTCTCGTCGATCGCCACCTCGGACTCGAAGGAGATGCCGAACTCTGCCTTGCCGGCCGCCACGAGCTCGTCCGGCGAGGTCGTCGTGAAGGGGATGATGCGCAGATCGATGCCGGCACGGCGGTAGTAGCCGAGTGACTGGGCGACGTAGAAGCCGGTGTGGTCGGTGTTCGGGGTCCAGTCGAGAGCGAGCGTGACCGGGGTCAACCTCGCCGGCGTCGCCGACCTCAGGCCCGCCGCCGCCGAGATCGAGCTCGAGGCCGCCGCTTCGGGCCGCGCCGCACCGAGGGCGGCGCCGGCGAGCAGCAGCAGCAGCGATCCGAGAACGGCAGCCGAACGGCCGCGCCGACGTGAGGCGGTCCACAGAGCCATGTGACAGTCCCTCCGCTAGTGCGAACTAGATCAGGTTCGACAGGTCTCTCTCAGCCCGGCCGAAGGCCGCGCACCCTGCGTCACTGCGTCGAAGTATACAGCCGGCCGCCCGTGGCTACCGGCGAGATCTCCGCCGGCGTCGCTGCCGGCCTCGCTGCATGCTCGATAAGGTCAAGTGCGTGACGCGGCTCCCCCGCCTCGAGCTGCGTCAGCTGAGCAAGCACTACCCGGCTGCCGGGGGGGCCTTGGAGGTCCTCGACGGAATCTCGATCGCCCTCCAGCACGGGGAGTTCGCCGCCCTTATCGGACCGAGCGGCTGCGGCAAGTCGACTCTGCTCGACATCGCCGCCGGGCTCGAGCTGCCGACGGGCGGCGAGGCGCTCGTCGATGGCGCCACGACGGCCGGCAAGACCGGCCATGCGGGGTACATGCCCCAGAAGGACCTGCTCTTCCCCTGGCGAAGCGTGATCGACAACGCCACGCTCGGCCTCGAAGTGCGCGGGATGCGCCGGCGCGAGGCCCGGCTGCGAGTGGAGCCGCTCGTCGAGCGGTTCGGCCTCGCCGGGTTCGAGCGCGCCTACCCGTTCCAGCTCTCGGGCGGGATGCGCCAGCGAGCCGCCTTGTTGCGCACCGTCGTCCAGGACTGTGCCGTGCTGCTGCTCGACGAGCCGTTCGGCGCGCTCGACTCGCTCACCCGCTCCGACATGCAGGTCTGGCTCGAGCAGATGTGGGGCCAGTTCGGCTGGACGGTGCTGCTCGTCACCCACGACATCCGCGAGGCGGTCTACCTCGCCGACACCGTGTACGTGCTCTCGCCGCGACCCGCCCGGCTCGTCGGCCGGCTCGAGATCGACCTGCCGCGGCCGCGCCGGCGCGAGGCGGCGCGCTCGGCGCCGCTCTCGGCGCTCGAGGAGCAGCTGACCGCGTTGCTCCATGCCGAGCCCGGCCAGAGCACCAGCGGAGCAGGCGAGCGGTTCCCGGGCAGCTAGCGCCGCTCCTCCCCTCCCGGCTCGGGGCGCCCGTTAGCGTGGGGTCCGTGTCCAAGGTCCTCAGCTCTCTCCCGGTCGGCGAGCGCGTCGGCATCGCTTTCTCCGGCGGTCTCGACACCTCCGTGGCAGTGGCCTGGATGCGCCATCACGGAGCGATCCCCTGCGCCTATACGGCCGATCTCGGCCAGCCCGACGAGCCCGACATCGCGTCGGTCCCCGGACGTGCCCTCGACTACGGAGCCGAGCAGGCGCGCCTCGTCGACTGCCGCCGCCAGCTCGTCGAGGAGGGCCTCGTGGCAATCGCCTGCGGGGCGTTCCACATCCGTTCCGCCGGGAGGACCTACTTCAACACCACCCCGCTCGGGCGAGCCGTCGCCGGCACGTTGCTGGTGCGGGCGATGCAGGAAGACGGCGTGTCGATCTGGGGAGACGGCTCGACGTTCAAGGGCAACGACATCGAGCGTTTCTACCGCTACGGGCTGCTCACCAATCCGGCGCTGCGCATCTACAAGCCGTGGCTCGATGCTGCCTTCGTCGCCGAGCTCGGAGGTCGCACGGAGATGTCCGAGTGGCTGAACGCCCATGGGCTGCCCTACCGCGACAGTGTCGAGAAAGCGTACTCGACCGATGCCAACATCCTCGGCGCCACCCACGAGGCCAAGGTGCTGGAGCATCTCGACCGCTCGCTCGAGATCGTCGAGCCGATCATGGGAGTCGCCCACTGGGATCCCGAGGTGGCGATCGCCACCGAGGACGTCACCCTCGTCTTCGAGGGCGGGCGCCCGACCGGCATTGACGGTCGCCGTTACGACGATGTCGTCGAGCTGTTCGCCGAGGCGAACGCGATCGGCGGCCGCCACGGGCTCGGCATGTCGGACCAGATCGAGAACCGCATCATCGAGGCGAAGTCACGGGGCATCTACGAGGCGCCGGGGATGGCCTTGCTGTTCACCGCCTACGAGCGGCTCGTCAACGCGATACACAACGAGGACACGCTCGCCAGCTACCACCTCGAGGGACGCCGCCTCGGACGGCTGCTGTACGAGGGCCGCTGGTTCGACCCGCAGGCGATGATGCTGCGCGAGGCGCTGTTGCGCTGGCTCGCACCGGTGGTCAGCGGCGAGGTGACCCTGCGGCTGCGCCGCGGCGAGGACTACTCCATCCTGCGAACCAGCGGTCCTGCCCTCTCGTATCACCCTGACAAGCTCTCGATGGAGCGCACCGAGGAGGGCGCCTTCGGCCCGACGGACAGGATCGGCCAGCTGACGATGCGCAACCTCGACATCGCCGACACCCGCGCCAAGCTGGAGCTGTACGCCCGGCTCGGCACGCTCGCCGGCGGCGACGCCGGCCTCGTCGGCGAGCTGCGCCCGGGCGGCGCGGCGGCGATCTCGACCAATCCCGAGCCGGGCGACGACGTCGGGGCGGCACTCGACCGGGCCGCCCTCGACACCGGTGTCGACTGAGGCGCTCGCCGCCCGGCGGCACGCTCGCCGGCTCTCCCGCCCACCGGCCGGACCCGACCGACACCACTGCGCACCGCACCGCCGCCGTTCGTCCCGATCGCACCGAGGTGGTCAGTCACACCAGGCGCCCGGCCTGCGCTGGTGAGGATCGCCGCCGCGAGGCAGCCGGCGGCGTCGAGGCGAGGCTCCACCGCTCCGGGACGTGATCTGCCGGGCCCATGGGGTCGCGTCGGCTGACTCGCTGGCGCCGCAAGATCACCTGCGGCGCTCGTCGGATCTGGGAGCATGTTCCCAGCTCGCGCTTCGCGAGCGGAGTCGCAGGAAGGAGGCGCAAATGAAGGCACGGGCGCTGTTCGCAGAAGGGCTCGGCACGGCGCTGCTGGTGTTCTTCGGTGCCGGGGCCGCGACGCTCAGCTTCGGGTTCAAGATCACCGGGACGAGCCCCTCGGCGGGCGTCGTCGCCACCGCGCTGGTCTTCGGCCTGGTGCTGCTCGTCTTGGTCTACGGGATCGGGCCGATCTCGGGCTGCCACATCAACCCGGCGGTCACGATCGGCTTCCTCGCCGCCCGCCGGATCAGCCTCGCCGACGCGCTCGGCTACTGGGCCGCCCAGCTCGTCGGGGGCATCGCCGGGGCGGCCGGGCTCTACGGCATCGTGCGCACCACCTCGAGCTACCACGCGAGCATGGGCCTCGGCGCCGACGGCTACGGAAAGGCCTCCATGATCGGCGCCAACGCGGCGGGCGCCTTCGTCGCCGAGGTGGTCCTCACCTTCGTGTTCGTCTTCGTGATCCTGGCTGTGACGAGACGGGCGGGCAACGCCACGGTCGCAGGTCTCGTCATCGGCCTCGCCCTCACGCTCGTGCACCTCGTCGGGATCCCGATCGACGGCACCTCGGTCAACCCGGCCCGAAGCCTCGGCCCCGCCCTCTTCGTCGGGGGCAGCGCCCTCAGCCAGCTGTGGGTCTTCCTCATCGCCCCGCTCGTCGGAGGCAGCGTCTCGGCGCTCGTCTACCAGCTCCTCTACCCCAAAGGCGAAGAAGAGGCGTCCGTGGCGCCGGCGCCCGAGGAGCAGGCCCGCTGACCGCCGCCCCGCCGGAACCGTGGCACATGCCCCTGCCCGCCACGAGCCGCGGTCACAGGCGGCAGCGGCGAGCGACGTAGAGCAGAGAACCGTCCCGAACCCTTCGCTCGGTCCGAAGCGACCTGTAGGCGGCAGGCCTGTGACGGCTATCGCTTCTCTGAGGGTGGGCCGAACGGGGGGCTTTTGGCCCTTCTCGAGGTAGCCGATGAGATCCTTGTTGGGCCGAAGGGAGGTGGCTCCGGCCGACTCTTGGAGAATTGCGGTGGGCCGCAGGCACTCGTATTCGAACCTCGATGACGTGCAGGAACGCCTACGGCAGCTCAAGTCGAGCATCGGAGGGGTGCACCCGAGACACACCGAGTGTATCACAGCGGTGTACATCCGTGATACACTTAGTGCATGCGAAGCCTGAGACTCGATCCCGACCTCGATGAAAAGGTTCGTCGTGCGGCAGCGGCCAAGGGTGAATCTGTCTCAGAATTCCTTCGTCGAGCGGCCGCTGAGCGAGCCGAGGAGACGTTGGCGGGCAGTCCGAGCGAGCGGTTCGCCGATGTTGCGGGCGTGGTCCACGGCGGCGGCGGTCGGGCACGCCGGACCGGCGCCGCGTTCACGGAGTCGCTGGCGTCAGACCGCAGCGGGCGGTGACGCTCACTGACGCCGGCCCGCTGATCGCCATCATCGACGCCGACGAAGCCGACCACGCTTCGTGCGTCGATGCCCTCAATCAACTGACGATCCCCCTCGTCGCGACGTGGCCGGCGTTCACCGAAGCGATGTACCTGCTGGCTCGGGCTGGTGGAATCCGAGCCCAACAAGCGCTCTGGCGCCTGGTGCGGACCGACCTCCTCGTCGTTGTCGACCTCTCTCCGTCTGCGGTAGACCGAAGTGCCCTCTTGATGGACCACTACGCGGATCGACCGATGGACCTCGCGGACGCCACCCTCGTCGCGCTGGCAGAAGAGCGGGGAGACCGGAGGATCTTCACCCTCGACGCCGACTTTCAGATCTACCGGTTCCGAGGACGGCAGCGGTTTGAAACGGTCCCGTCGCCGTGACCATCGTGGGTGGGTTCGAATAGCGGCATCCGGTCGCGAACTCCGTCGGTGGTCTCATCTTGTCACAGTACGAGACCACCTTCGACGGTCGGTGGCAATGCGTTTACCCAGGTAGACGGCCCTTTGCTCTTCTTGCATGCCCTTGGGACGGTCCTACGGCAGGGCCCGGCGAGCTGCCTGTTCACCCGACCGACCCCCTGGTGGCCTCGCTCCCGGTCCAGCGGCGCCTTGCACCAGGCGAGGTGGCCGAGCTGGTTGCGGCCTACCGTCGGGGTGTCGCTGTGGAGGAGTTGGCGGGGTCGTTCCGGGTGAACCGGACGACGGTTTTCGGCCACGTCCGGCGCCACGGCGTCCCGAAACGGGATCGCCGGGCGCTCCAGGGCGACGAGGTGGATCGGGCCGCCCAGCTCCACGCCGAGGGGCGGTCGGCGGATTGGGTGGCTGCGCGGTTGGGCGTGGCGGCAAGCACGGTCCGGCACGCCTTGAAAGACGCCGGTATCACCCTGCGGCCACCGGGACGACAACGGCGAGGGAGCCGAGCCGCCATTCCGGGCGCTCGAGGTGGGCCAGTTCGTCCATGAGGCGCTCGAGGTAAAGCGTCCAGCCCTCGCCATGGGCGAAGTTGAAGCGCCCTCAGACGTGCCGCCGGCCGCTCGCCCGAGCCAGCGGCGCCACGACGAGGAGGGTGTCCCCGGGACGCACCGTCGGGTCGTCGCCCACCCCGAGCGACATGCTGCCGTCACTGACGACTCCGAGCACGAGCTCGTCGCGCTGGTCCCGGACGGCGCTGAGCGGCCGAGCCGGGCTTTCCGGCGCGACCTGCTCCTCCACGAGGCGGTGCTCGTCGGAGGCGAGCAACCGGATCACGAGCTCACCGGCATGGGGCGCCTCGAGCGTCTTGGCGACCGCGTGGGCGACGAGCTCGTCGGCGGTCACGACCTCGCTCACGCCGAGCTCGCGCAGCGCCTGGCCGACCGTGCGCGAGTGCACGACGGCGACGATCGGGAGCTGCGGCGCCGCCTCGCGCAGCAGCACGGCCGTGACGAGGGCGTCGCCGTCGCTGTCGGGCCAGATCAAGGCGTCGGTCGCCCGTCCCGGCTCGACGCGGGCGAGCAGCGCCGCGTCGGTCGGGTCGCCGCGCACCAAGCGGATGCCGGGGGGGAGCCTCTCGTCGTCGGTGTCGGCGACGAGCACCACCTCCCCCCCCGCTCGGCGCAGCTCCTCAAGGACGGTGGAGATCGCCGCGCCGGCGCCGAGGACGAGGCGGAACGGCTTGCGGGGCAGCTCGACGTCCATTCGCAACAGCCTCCTCAGTCGTGACGCCACCGCTGACCCCGTGGTGAGGGCGAACGCAGCGGCGACCATCGGGATCGCGGTCAGCATCACGACCGACGCCACCAGCCTGCCCGAGGCGTTGTGCGGTGTGACGTCGCCGTAACCGACCGTCGTGGCCGTCGTCACGGCCCAGTACCAGCCCGTGGTCACCGGCAGGTGCTGGGTGGCGGCAAAAACGGCCCCGCCGGCGATGACGACGGCGACGGCGCCGGCGAGCAGCTCGAGGGCGTGGCGGCGGTGGTCGGTCCGCCAGAGGCGGGTGAGAAGGACGAGCACGGGCTACTCCCGCCGCCGGCCGCGGCTCACAGCGGGAGGGTCACGACCTCCGCCGGCAGCGGCCCGAGTGGCCGGCCGGCGGCGTCGGCCCCGCGCAGCTCGACGGTCGCCGGCGGCTCCACCTCGCGCCGGACATAGGCGAGGGCCACTCCGGCGTCGAGGCGGTAGGACCAGGCGACGCTCGTCAGCGTCCCGACGGCGCGCTCGCCGCGGTAGAGCTCGCCGCCGGGGGCCGGCAGCCCGCCCGGGCCGGCGGCACCGACGACGACCCCGCGCAACGGCCTCGGCACATGGCCGCCACGGGCGTCGAGGCGGGCGACGAGCTCCTGACCGGTGTAGCAGCCCTTGGCGAAGCTCACCGTCTCGTCGAGGAAGCCGGTCTCCTGGGGGATCACCCCTTCGTCGATCTCGGCTCCCATCGCCGGCACGCCGGCCTCGATGCGCGCCGCCGTGAAGGCCGCGGGGTCTCCTGCCGGGATCCCGGCGGGCAAGCCGGCGCCGGGGCCGACGACGTCGAAGCCGTGCCCGGTGCGCCCGTCCACGGTGACGACGAGACCGCCCTCTCTCGTCACCGGCCGGTGGCGGTCCGCCTCCGGCCCGCGCACCTCGGCGACTGTCCAGCCGTCGAGCTCGAGCGTCGCCTTGACACGCAGCTTGAACCGGGCGAGCCGCTCGCGCACGACCTCGCCGTAGCCGTCCTCGACCTCGACGACGAGCTCTCCCGGCGCGAGCGCCACGACACGGACCAGCGCCACCAGCTTGCCCTGCGGGCTCAAGAGGAGCGAGAGGCGACTGTCGCCAGCCGCCATCGCGGCGAGATCCTGGCTGCACTGGCCTTGCAGGTAGGACTCGGCGTCGGGGCCCGAGACGCGCACGATCTGGCGGCTCACGAGCCGCCCGACCACCGCCTCGGAGAGGGCGCCGGCCGTCGCCTCGGCGTCGAGGGGCTCGACACCGGGCGCGGCGCCGGCGCCGGTCACGGCAGCGCCTCGGCGCCCGGCGGGCTCGCCGCGACAGCTCGCGCCGCGGCGAGGCGCCGCGCCCCGGCCACGGCAGCGAGGATGGCGTCGGCCTTGGCACGACACTCGGCGTCCTCGGCGGCGGGGTCGCTGTCGGCGACGATGCCGGCGCCTGCCTGCACCGAGGCGCGGCCGTCCGGCCCGACGACGAGGGTGCGGATGGCGATCGCGGTGTCGAGGTTCCCCGAGAAGTCGAGATAGCCGACGACCCCGGCATACGGCCCGCGCTTGGTCGGCTCGAGCTCGTCGATGATCTGCATCGCCCGCACCTTCGGCGCTCCCGAGACCGTCCCCGCCGGGAGCGTCGCCCGCAGGACGTCGATCGGGCCCTTCCCCGGGGCCAGCTCGCCCGACACCTGCGAGGTGAGGTGCATGACGTGGCTGTAGCGCTCGAGCGACATCAGCTCGTCGACGGTCTCGGTGCCGAAGCGGACGAGGCGCCCCACGTCGTTTCGCGCCAGGTCGACGAGCATGACGTGCTCGGCGACTTCCTTCGGGTGCTCGACGAGCTCGGCGGCAAGCCGGCGGTCCTCCTCGTCGGTCGCTCCCCGCCGCCGAGTCCCGGCGATCGGGCGGGAGACGACCCGGCCGTCGCTCAGCCGCACGAGCGGCTCGGGCGAGGCGCCGACGACGCTCACCCCGCCCTGGCGGAGGAAGAACATGTACGGGCTCGGGTTGACCTGGCGCAGCACCCGGTAGACGTCGAACGGGTCGGCCCCGAGCTCGAGGTCGAAGCGCTGCGAGAGCACGATCTGGAAGGCGTCCCCGGCGCGGATGTGCTCCTTGGCGATCTCGACGGCGGCCTGGTAGGACGACGAGCTGACGACGCGTCGCACCGCCTCGGGCGGCAGCCGGTCCGAGGCCAGCGGCGGCTCGACGAGCGGCTCCGGGCGGCACCTGTCGAGGTCGGCACGAAGCCCGGCGAGGCGTCCGAGAGCGCGCTCGTAGGCCTTGCCGAGGTCCCCCTCGGGGCGGACGACGCTCTCGACGAGCACCGCTCGGCTCTGGAAGTGGTCGAAGGCGACGAGGGAGCCGATCACCGAGACGACGGCGTCGGGGAGCCCGAGGTCGTCGGGCGGTGGCGGACCGAGATGCTCGATCTCGCGGACGACGTCGTAGCCGAGGTAGCCGACGATCCCGCCGTGCATCGGCGGGAGCTCGTCGAGCTCAGGGGAGCGGTGGTGCTCGAGCATCGCCGAGAGGAAGGCGAGGACGCCGTCGTGGAGCGGGACTGAGGCGGGCACCTCGCCACTCAGCAGCTCCATGCTCCCCTGGCGCAGCACGGCGCAGGCGGCGGGCGAGCGGCCGATGAACGACCAGCGGCTGAACCGCTCCCCGTGCTCGACCGACTCGAGCAAGAACCCGTCGCCGTCGCCGGCGACGGCCCGGAACGCCGCCACCGGGGTCAGCCCGTCGGCCAAAAGCTCCTGCCACACAGGAAGGACGCTGTAGTCGCCGGCGAGCCGGCGGAACCGGTCGGGGCCGGGGCCGGCGGCGCTGTGGTCGGCCACGCTCAGCGGGCGCCCCCCGGCCCCGCCGGGCCCGCCCGGCCGGGCCCCTCCCCCTCCCCCTCCCCCTCGCCGGCCGGCGCGCCGAGGGAGCGGAAGAAGCAGGTGCGCTCACCGGTGTGGCAGGCGCCGCGGCCTTCCTGCTCGACCTCGACGAGCAGCGTGTCGCCGTCGCAGTCGAGGTGCACCGCGCGCACCCACTGGCGGTCGCCCGAGGTCTCGCCCTTCTGCCAGTACTCCCTCCGGCTGCGGGAGTAGAACCACGTCCGCCCCGAGCCGAGCGTGCGGCGCAGCGCCTCGGCGTCCATCCAGGCGAGCATCAGCACCTCCCGGGTGGAGACCTCCTGCACGACCGCCGGGACGAGGCCGTCGCTGTTGTAGTGGACCCCGGCGAGCAGGCCGGGATCGGCGGCGATCGGCGTCGCCCGGGTCACAGCGCCCGGGTCACAGGTAGAGCCCCGTGCCGCCGTCGTTGCGCTCGGAGGCGACGGCGTGGATGTCGCGCTCGCGGATGATCAGGTACTGCTCGCTCTGGACCTCGACCTCGAAGGTCTCCTCGGGGTTGAACAGCACCTTGTCGCCCGTCTTCACCGAGCGCACGTGCGGGCCGACAGCCGCCACCTGTGCCCACAGCAGGCGCTTGGAGAACTGCGCCGTCGCCGGGATGAGGATGCCCGAGCGCGACCGCCGCTCGCCTTCCGAAGGCGGCACCTGCGCGAGCACCCGGTCGTTCATCATCGTGATCGGCTGCTTGGCGCCCGTGAGCACCGAGATCATCGAGGGGGCCGCGTCGCGTGCCATCGCAGAACCGTACTGCCTGGCTGCTCGCGCCGTGTCGCCGGCGCCGACCGACGCCGGCCCGGGCGCCGGCCCGGGCGCCGGCTCAGGCGCCGGCCCAGACCTCAGGCAGGGCGCACCGTCACCCCGGCCGTCGCCAGGCGCGCCTTCGCCTGCCCCACGCTGAAGCGGCCGAAATGGAAGATCGAGGCCGCCAGCACGGCGTCGGCGCCAGCGGCCGCCCCCTCGACGAGGTGCTCCAGCGTGCCGACCCCGCCCGAGGCGACGAGCGGCACCTCCACCTCGCCCGAGACCGCCCGCAGCAGCTCGAGGTCGTAGCCCGCCTCCGTCCCGTCGCGGTCCATCGAGGTCACGAGCAGCTCGCCGGCGCCGAGGCGGGCCGCCTCGGCGGCCCAGGCGACAACGTCGAGGCCGGTCGGTGTCCGGCCACCGTGGCTGTAGACCTCCCAGCCCGCCGCGCCCGCACGCCGCCGGGCGTCGATGGCGACGACGACGCACTGGGCACCGAAGGTGGCGGCGATCTCGCCGACGAGGGCCGGCCGGCCGATCGCCGCCGAGTTGACGGCGACCTTGTCGGCGCCGGCACGTAGCAGCGCCCGGGCGTCGGATTCCTTGCGCACCCCCCCGCCGACGGTGAGGGGGATGAACACCTCCTCGGCGGTGCGGGCGACGACGCCGACCATCGTCTCGCGGCCGTCGCTCGACGCCGTGATGTCGAGGAAGACGAGCTCGTCGGCGCCCTCCGCGTCGTAGCGCGCGGCGAGCTCGACGGGATCGCCGGCGTCGCGCAGGCCGACGAAGTTGACTCCCTTCACCACCCGGCCGGCGTCGACGTCGAGGCAGGGCACCACCCGCACCACCCGCACTGCGCCGCCGCCAGCCCGCCGCCGTCAGCCCGCCGCCGCCAGCCCGCCGCCGTCAGCCCGCCGCCGTCAGCCCGGCGGCGGCGGCGAGGGCGTCGACGAGCTCGATGCGCCCGTCGAGCAGTGCCCGTCCGACGATCGCCCCGGCGAGCCGCCGGCCGTCGCGCCCGAGCGCGGCGAGCTCGGCGAGGTCCTCGGCGGTGGCGATCCCGCCCGAGGCCACGATCGGCAGCTCGCTCCGCTCGAGCAGCTCGCCGTAGCCCTCGAGGTCCGGCCCGGCGAGCATCCCGTCACGGGTGATGTCGGTGACGACGACCGCCCCGAGCGCCAGCCCCTCGAAACGGGCGAGGGCCTCGCCGAGCTCGAGCCCGGCGGTGCGCAGCCACCCGCCCACCGCCACCTCGCGCCGAGCCGGGCCTTTGGGCCCGGCGTGCAGCCGGCGGTGGTCGAGGCCGACCGCGATCCGACCCGGGTGGGCGGCGGCGAGGCGGGCCACAAGCCCGTCCTCCTCGATCGCAGCGGTGCCGAGGACCACCCGCTCGACGCCGCCGGCGAGCAGCTCCTCGGCCCGCCCGGCGTCGCGCACCCCTCCGCCGAACTGAACCGAGGTCCCGTGCGGCGCCACGGCGGCGAGCACCTCGTCGAGCACCTCGCGAGCACCGCTGCCGCCACGGGCCGCCTCGAGGTCGACGACGTGCAGCCAGCGACAGCCGCGCTCGGCGTAGCCGGCCGCCAGCTCGGCCGGGTCGCCGTAGGAGGTGCGCTCGGCATAGTCCCCCTGGCGCAGCCGCACCGCCCGCCCGTCGAGGAGGTCGATCGCCGCCAGCAGCTCCATCGTGACGATCTCTCCCTCAGTTGGTCGAGCAGGCGGTGACGAAGGCGCCGAGCAGAGCGAGCCCGTCGGCACCGGACTTCTCGGGGTGGAACTGGGTGCCGTAGAGGCTGCCGCGCTCGAGGGCGGCAACGAGCTCGCCGCCGTAGTCGCAGCTGGCGACGGCCACCTCCGCCGCCTCGCCCTCGAAGGGGGCGGCAAAGGAGTGCACGTAATAGAACCACGGCGCCACGGCGCCGAACGGCTCCAGCAGCAGCGAGCTGCGGCCGGGCACCCGGCGCGTCTCGTTCCACTGCATCTGCGGGCGCTTGACGCCGGCGGCGAGGCGCCGCAACGTGCCGTTGACGAGCCCGAGCCCGGGCACCCCGGGGCTCTCCTCGGATCCCTCGAAGAGCAGCTGGAACCCGACGCAGAGCCCGAGCAGCGGCAGGCCGCCGGCAACGGCGCTGCGCACGACGGCGTCGAGGCCGCTGCCGGCGAGGGCCGCGGCGCAGGCTCCGAAGGCACCCACCCCCGGCAGCACCACCCCCTCGGCACCGGCCGCGCCCTCCGGATCGGTGACGAGCCGGGCATCGGCGCCGAGGCGGCGGAAGGCCTTCTGCGCCGAGGCGAGGTTGCCGATCCCGTAGTCGAGGACGGCGATCACCGGCCCGCCGCCGGCGCTCAGGCCCCGGCGCCGTCGCCCGGCGCGGCGAGGATGCCCTTGGTCGAGGGGACGGTGGAGCCCTCGACCCGCACCGCCTCGCGAAGCGCCCGCGCCACGGCCTTGAACGAGGCTTCGAGGACATGGTGGACGTTGCGCCCGCGGCGCTGGTCGAGGTGCAGCGTGATCCCCGCCGCGGTGACGAGGGCGCGCCAGAACTCCTCGGCCAGCTGCGGGTCGAAGCCGGGCGTGCCGAGCGGCGCCGGGCCGGACGGGAGCTCGATCCCGTAGTGCAGGTACGGGCGGCCCGAGAGGTCGAGGGCGACCTCTACGAGCGCCTCGTCGAGCGGCAGGGCGATCGAGGCGAAACGGCGCACGCCGGCCTTGTCGCCGAGCGCCTCGCCGAGGGCCTCACCGAGGACGATCCCGGTGTCCTCGACGCTGTGGTGGGCGTCCACCTCGAGGTCGCCGCTGACCGTCACCTCGAGGTCGAGCCCGCCGTGGCGCCCGAGCTGGTGGAGCATGTGGTCGAGGAAGGGCAGGCCGGTCGAGACCGACGTGCTGCCCGTGCCGTCGAGGTCGAGGCGGACGACGACCTCGGTCTCCTTGGTGACGCGTCGCCGCTCGCAGCGTCGGGGCGCCGTCATCGCCGCGCCCCCGCCGGCTCCCCCGCTGGCTGCCCCCCCGGCGCTGCCGGCGCTCGAAGGATCTCGCCGAGCGCGGCGAGGAAGGCGTCGTTCTCGGCGGGGGTCCCGATCGTCACCCGCAACCGCCCCTCGGTCCCGCGCCAGCTCGAGACGTCGCGCACGAGCACCGAGCGCTCGACGAGCCGGCGCCAGGCCTCGGCGCCGTCGATGCCCGGCGGGGTGAAGAGGACGAAATTGGCCTCCGAGGGCACGACCTGGGCACCGAGCCGAAGGAGGGCCTCGCTCACCCGCTCGCGCTCTGCGCAGATGCGGGCCACCCGATCGGTCATCGCCGCCTCGCCGGCGAGGGCGGCG
>DAHUZG010000447.1 GCA_027306715.1 Acidimicrobiaceae bacterium | reverse complement strand
CGCCGCCGACCGCCGCGCACGGCCGAGGGCTGCTCGTCGTCGGCGCGCTCTCGGACCGGTGGGGAGTGAGGACCACCGACGGCAGGGGCGGCGGCAAGACGGTCTGGTTCGAGCTCGGCCCGTCCCCGAGCCCGGCCGCCGAGGCGCCGGGCCGGGCCCGGTCCGCGCCCTCCCGACCCCCGGGGCGGTCGCTCTTCTCGCCACTTCCGGGGGCGACCCTCGGCATTTGAGCCCGATCCGCCGCCAAGTGCGACTGCCGGGCGACGCCGCGTGGAGCTGACCCGCTGATGCCCTATCCCGACCAGGCGGACAAGCACCTCGGCCGGCCCTACGTCACCCCGCACCGCCTGCTCGAGAACCTGCCGCCCGCCCCAGGTGGCGGCTCTGTCGCGCCGGGCAGGATGATCCTCGCCTGGCAGCGGCCGCTGCTCGAGCGCCTCGCCTCGTCGCGAGCGCTCGAGCCCTTGCCGGGAACCGCTGCCCTGCTGCTCGGCCTGGCCGGGACGCCGCCGGCGGTGTTCCGGCTTCCCTCGGGGGTGGGGTTCGCCCTCCTTCCGATCGGAGCGCCGACGGTGGGGATCGTCGTCGAGGAGCTTGCGGCGCTCGGGGTCCAGTCGCTCGTCGGGATCGGCTATGCCGGTGGCCTCGGCGCCGGGCTGAGCCCCGGGGACCTCGTCGTGTGCTCACGGGCGCTGCGAGACGAGGGAACCTCGCATCACTACGCCCCGCCCGGGCGCTTCGCCTTTCCCGACCGCCAGCTCACCGAGGCGCTCGAGACCGGGATCGCCCGGGCCCGCACCGGCCCCGGCTGGACCACCGACGCCCCCTATCGCGAGACGCTCGAGGAGATCGATCGCCTGCGCGCCGAGGGCGTGATGACCGTCGACATGGAAGCCGCCGCCCTCTTCAGCGTCTCGGGCGCCCTCGGCGTGAAAGCGGCCTCGGTGTTCTGCGTCTCCGACACCCTCCACGGGCCGGCTTGGGAGCCGCACTTCGCGGCCGTCGACGTCGAAGCGGCGCTGTGGGAGCTCTTCGAAGCCGTCGAGGGCTGCCTCGCCGGCCCGGCGACGCAACCCTGAGGCTCAGGGGCCGTCGCGTCGGGCTTCGCAGGCCCGCTGGCAACGACTGCACCAGGCGACCGGTGTCTCCTCATGCGCAGGATGCACGAGCGCCCCGCAGCGCGAGCAGCGCCAGATGGTCGGCGACTGCGGAGGGGTGGCCATGACCGAACGGTAGCAACCGCCGAGGACGACGGCGAGTCTTTGGGCGCCTTTCCGAGGTTTTGGAACCGAGCGTGGCGGCGCGACCGCAGGGGGCGTTCGTGCCCGGCGCCGAGGGCCAGCCTGGCGGGTCAACGCCGCAGGTCGGGTCCCTCGCTACCATGGCCGGCGTGCTCTCGGATCTCGGGACGGGCCGAGAGCTGCTCGTCGGATTCGCCGGCCTCGGCGCCGGTTTGATCAACGGCATCGCCGGCGGCGGTTCGCTGGTCTCCTTCCCGACGCTGCTCGCCGTCGGCCTGCCGGCTCTCGATGCCAACATCACCTCTACGGTCGGCATCTGGCCCGGCTACCTCGGCGGTTCCGCCGGCTTCGCCGCCGAGCTGTCCGGTCAGCGCCAGCGCCTCGTCGAGCTGCTGGTGACCGTTCTCGCCGGAAGCGCCGCCGGGGGCGCCCTGCTGCTGACCACGCCCGCCCCGGACTTCGCCAGGGCCGCTCCCTACCTCGTTCTCTTCTCGGTCGCCTTGTTCAGCGTCCAGCCACTTCTCGCCCGGCGGCTGGCGAAAACCGGGGCTGCCGGGCTGCGCCGCGGGGTCCTCCACGGCGGGGTGCTAGTCGCCTCCGCCTACGGCGCCTACTTCGGCGCCGGGCTCGGCGTGCTGTTGCTGGCGGTGCTCGGCGCCGCCATCCCCGACCGCCTGATCCGCCTGAACGGCCTGCGTGCCGTGCTGGCGCTGATCATCAACACGGTCGCGG
>DAHUZG010000444.1 GCA_027306715.1 Acidimicrobiaceae bacterium | reverse complement strand
GAAGACGTCGAGCCCGGCCTGGTCGGCGAGCTTGGCGAGATCGATGAACTCGCGCAGGCGCACCGCCGGATCGATCGGCTTACCGGTCACCGGATCGGCGGTGAGCTCACCGAAGGTGAACGCCCCGATCTCGAAGGTTCGCGATCCGGTCACCGGGTCACCTTCTGCGGCGCCGGCGGCAGCGTCTCGAGCCAACGCCGCACCTCGCCGAGCGCCGCCGGGCTGAGACCGTGACCTCCCGGGTCACGGAACCCCGTGGTCGTGGCGCCGGAGCCGTCGTGCAGGTAGGCCCAGGTGCGCTCCAGCAGTCGCGGGGGATCACGACATCCGCGTCGCCGTGGACGACGAGGACCGCCGTCCCGGCCAGCCGGTGCGGCGCGGTCGGCACGCCGGCCTCGAAGGGAAGCGTGCCGTACAAGATGGCGGAGCCGGCGTACCGGCTGGGGTCGTCGAGGATGAGGCCGCCGGCGAAGGCGGCGCCCCCGCTGAACCCGACGAGCACGACGGGGCGCCCGGGAGGGGCGACCTGGTCGATCCAGGTGCGGAACCAGGACATGGTGTGGCGGAGAGACGTAGCCAGCGGGCGGCCGATGCCGCGATTGGCGAACCAGGCGTAGCCCCCGCCCTCGGCGATCGGCGCTCGCGGCGCGGCGTAGGCGAACTCGGCCGGCAGGTGGTCGGCGAGGGCGATGATGTCGGTCTCGTCCGAGCCGCGGCCGTGGAGCAGCACGACGAGCGGCCGCGTCCCGTCCTCCTCCCCACGCCAGGCGACGACGGGCTCGGTGAAGGTGGTCATGACCGTGCCCCCTCCGTCTCGTCTGCGTCTTGGGTGTCGTCTGCGAGGCGGCCGGCGGTAGGCACCCCCGACCATCGGCCGAGCTCGGGGGCTAGGTCGAGGTGGTCAATGGGGCGGCGTGCTCGTAGTCTCCCCATGCCTGGCGGGGCAGCATCCACATGATCTCGAACTCGTTCCCGTCGGGATCGGCCCCGTAGATGCTCTTGGTGGCACCGTGGCTGGACTCGCCGGTGTAGGCGCCGGCGTCGAGCAGTGCCTGGCGGGCGGTGGCGAGCTCGTCGATGGTGTCGACCTGCCAGGCCAGGTGGTAGAGCCCGATGGCGCCGCGGCGCTTGGTTCCGCCGGCGGTGCCGACGCCGAACAGGCCGAGGTCGTGGTGGTTGCCCGAGCGGGCGAGGCGCAAGAAGGCGGCGCCCGCACGCGGCTCTCTTGCGACAACCGACATCTCGAACAGCTCGGTGTAGAAGCGCACCGAGCGCTCCAGGTCGGCGACGAAGAGGACGGCGTGGTTGAGGCGAACCGGGGAGAACGACATGGGGGGATCCTTTCTTCTTGTGCACCGGGACTGCCACGATCGCGTGGCAGTCCCGGCGGTGTGACGGGCAGCCGGTTCGGGGTCAGGCCGCCGTCGCTGCGTCCTTGATGGCGGAGATATCGAACTCCAAGGTGACCTTCTCGCTCACGAGCACCCCGCCGGCCTCCAGGGCGGCGTTCCAG
>DAHUZG010000443.1 GCA_027306715.1 Acidimicrobiaceae bacterium | reverse complement strand
GGCCGCCGCCGAGCAGGTGCGCCCGCCGGGGCACCGGGCCGACGTAACCTCCACCCCAGTGCTCGAACGCCCGACCGCAGTTCCCGACGCGCCCGGCTCCTACCAGTTCAAGGACGCCGACGGCCGCATCATCTACGTCGGCAAGGCGTCCTCGCTGCGCAGCCGGCTGTCGAGCTACTTCCAGGACCGCTCGAGCCTGCACCCGCGCACCGCCCAGATGATGGACCAGGCCGCCTCGGTGGAGTGGATCACCGTCCGCTCCGACGTCGAGGCGATCATGCTCGAGTACACCTTGATCAAGGTCAACCGGCCGCGCTTCAACATCCGCCTCGTCGACGACAAGAGCTATCCCTACCTGGCGGTGACGCTCGACGAGGACTGGCCCCGGGCGATCGTGCTGCGGGGGGCCCGGCGCAAGGGCACCCGTTACTTCGGTCCCTACTCCCACGCCTGGGCGATCCGCGACACCCTCGACCTGCTCCTCAGGTCCTTCCCGATCAGGACCTGCTCCGACGCCAAGTTCGAGCGCCACCGCCGCCTCGGCCGCCCGTGCCTGCTGTTCCACATCGAGCGCTGCTGCGGGCCGTGCACCGAGGACGTCGACCGCGACCTGTACGAGGGTTATCTCGAGGAGCTGATGGCGTTCCTCGAGGGCCGCACCGCCTCGATCGAGCGCCGCCTCGAGAAGCAGATGCACGACGCCTCCGAGTCGCTCGACTACGAGCGGGCGGCGCGCCTTCGCGACCGGCTCCAGGCGGTGCGACTCGCCGCTGAGCGCCAGGAGATGGTCGCCGACGCCGGCGAGGACCTCGACGTGATCGGGATCGAGGAGGCCGAGCTCGAGGCCGCGACCCAGGTGCTGCACATCCGCTCGGGCCGGGTGGTCGGCCGCCGTGGCTTCATCCTCGAGAAGGTCGAGCCGCTGACCCGGCCTGCCCTTGTCGGCCGCGTGCTCGAGCAGTGCTACGCCGAGACTCCGCTCGGAGTGCCGCGCGAGATCCTCGTGCCCGACCTCCCCGAGGACTGCGAGACCTACGCCGACTGGCTCGCCGAGCGCCGCGCCGGGGGACAGGGTGCGGCCGGGGCGCCGAACCTGCCGCTCGACCACGGCGCGGGAGGGCGCTGGATGGAAGACGGGGCAGGACGCGTGCGTGCACGCAGTGCCAAGGTGGCGATCCGGGTCCCGCAACGCGGCCGCAAGCGCGCCCTTATCGCCGTCGCCCAAGAGAACGCCGCCGAGCAGCTCACCCGCCACCGGATGCGCCGCGCGAGCGACCTGACGACGCGTGCCCGGGCCCTCGAGCAGCTGCAGGAGACGCTCGGGCTGGCTCTCTCGCCACTGCGCATCGAGTGCTACGACATGAGCCACCTGCAGGGCACCGATTACGTCGGCTCGATGGTGGTGATGGAGGACGGGCTCCCCAAGCGCAGCGACTACCGGCGCTTCAAGATCTCGGCGGTGCAGGGCAATGACGACTACGGGGCGATGTACGAGGTGCTGAGCCGCCGCCTCCGCCGGCTGGCGCCGGAGGGGGCCGGCGTCGCAGGAGACGGCGCGCCCGTGGCTGTTGCCGGCCGCGGGGCCGGGGAGGAGCCCGGCGACCGGAGCGAGGACGAGAGCGGCGGCGAGGCTTCGAGGAAGCGGCCGTCGCGTTTCGCCTATCCGCCCCAGCTGCTCCTGCTCGACGGTGGCAAGGGTCAGCTCGGCGTCGGTGTGAGGGTGCTCGAGGAGCTCGGGCTGACCGGCAAGGTCGAGCTCGCCGCCCTCGCCAAGCAGTTCGAGGAGGTCTACATACCCGGGCGCGAGGAGCCGATCCGCCTGCCGCGTGACTCGCAGGCGATCTACCTGCTGCAGCAGGTTCGCGACGAGGCGCACCGCTTCGCCATCACCTATCACCGCCAGCTGCGCGACAAGCGGATGACGGTTGGCGCCCTCGACGGGATCCCGGGGCTCGGTCCGGCCCGCCGGAAGCGCCTCACCGGCACCCTCGGCGGCGTCAAGGGGGTGAGGGGAGCCTCGCTCGAGCAGCTGCGCTCGCTCGACTGGCTGCCGACCAAGGTCGCCGACGCCGTCTTCGCCCGGCTCCATCCCGAGGCGCCATCCGCCGACCTGCAGGCGGCGCGGGCGCGCCTGCAGGAGCGGGAAGCCGGATGACCGCCGACCCCCAGCAGCTCTGGGACCCCCTCGCCGGCTGGTGGCAGCGGACCTTCACCGCCGGCGCCGACCCCGAGTACGACCGCCAGATCATGCCGCTCGTCGCCGCCGAGATCGCCGGCGCCAGGCGGCTCCTCGACCTCGGCTGCGGCGAGGGCCAGGTGACCCGGGCGCTCGTCGAGACCCGCAGGGCCGCGAGCGCCGTCGGCATCGATCCCTCGCGCCGCCAGCTCGACAACGCCGGCGCCGGCCGGGCTGGCGCCCACGGGGCCGGCCGCGCTGAGGTGATCGCCTTCGCCCAGGCGCGCGGCGAGGCGCTGCCGTTCCGCGACGCCAGCTTCGACGCCGTCGTCTGCTGCCTTGTCATCGAGCACGCGGACGACGTCGACGCCGTGCTGGCCGAGGTCGCCCGCGTCCTCGAGCCCGGCGGGCAATTCCTCCTCCTCGTCAACCACCCCCTCTTCCAGGGACCGGGAAGCGGCTTCATCGACGATCAGGTGCTCGGCGAGCACTACTGGCGGGTCGGTCCCTACCTCACCGAGGCGGTCGCCTGGGAGCACGTCGACGCCGGGGTGTCGCTGCCGTTCTCGCACCGGCCGCTCAGCCGCTACCTCAACCCGCTGGCTGCCGCCGACCTGCTGCTCGTGCACATGATCGAGCCGGCGCCGCACCCGGAGTTCCTCGCCGCGTCGCTCGATCCCGGTCTCGAGTCGACGATCCCCCGCCTGTTGGCGATGCACTTCGAGCGCATGCCGCGGCCGGGCGGAGGAGCCAAGATGCGGGCGACGAGGCGGGAGGCTGGCGATGGCTGAGTACCTGATCGTGACGGGGCTGTCCGGCGCCGGCCGCTCGACGGCGGCAGCGACGCTCGAGGACCTCGGCTGGTTCGTCATCGACAACCTGCCGCCGGCGCTGATCGGCAAGGTCGCCGAGATCGCCAGCCACCCCGGCGCCGAGCGCGAGCGCTACTGCTTCGTCGCCGGGCGCGGCGGCCTCGAGGCGATGCACGAGCTGGCTCCCGCCGTACGGGACCTGCGCTCGACCGGGGCGCGGGTTCGGGTGGCGTTCCTCGACGCCTCCGACGAGGTCCTCGTCCGCCGCTTCGAAGGCACCCGCCGCCGTCACCCCCTCGAGGCCGAAGGCGTTCAGGGAGCGATCGAGGCCGAGCGCGAGGTGCTCACGGCGATGCACGACGAGGCCGACATCGTCATCGACACGAGCGAGCTCAATGTGCACGAGCTGCGCGACCGGATCGCCGAGCTGTTCGCCCCGAGCGCCGCCTCGGCGGGGATGGAGACCACCGTCGTCTCGTTCGGCTACAAGCACGGCCTGCCGCTCGATGTCGACCTCGTCATCGACTGCAGGTTCTTGCCGAACCCGCACTGGATCGAGGCGCTGCGCCCGCTCACCGGCCTCGACGAGCCGGTCCGCGCCTACGTGATGGAGCAGCCGGAGGCCAAGGAGCTGCTCGACAAGCTCGACGACCTGTTCGCCTTCCTCATCCCGGCCTACGCCCGCGAAGGCAAGTCGTACCTCTCGATCGCCATCGGCTGCACCGGCGGGCGGCACCGGTCGGTGGTGATCGCCGAGGAGTTGGCGGATCGCGTCCGGCTGACCGGCGTCGAGCCGACCGTGCACCACCGTGACATCCAACGCTGAGCTGAGGCGCCCTGCGGTTGTCGCCGTCGGCGGCGGCCACGGGCTCGCCTGCAGCCTCTTGGCTGCTCGCCGCTACGCCGGATCGATCACGGCGGTCGTCTCGGTAGCCGACGACGGAGGCTCGAGCGGTCGGCTGCGCGAGCAGCTCGGCATCCCCGCTCCCGGCGACGTCCGCAAATGCCTCGCGGCACTGGCGCCGGAGGGGAGCCTGCTGGCGGCCGCGCTCGGTCACCGCTTCGACGGCTCGGAGCTCGCCGGGCATGCCTTCGGCAACCTTCTCATCGCCGCGCTGACTGCGGTGAGCGGTGACTTCGTCGCCGCCGTCGGCGAGGCAGGTCGCCTGATCGGCGCCGTCGGGACGGTGCTGCCGGCGACGGCGGTGCCGGTCGACCTCACCGCCGAGTCCGACAGCGGCGTGCTCGAGGGCCAGGTCCGCATCAATGCCACGAAGGGGCTGCGGAAGGTCTCGCTCGTTCCTGCCGACGCCCCCGTGCCCGCCGCCGTGCTCGAGGCGATCGCCGAGGCCGATCAGATCGTCATCGGCCCCGGATCTCTCTACACGAGCGTGCTCGCCGCCTGTGCCGCCCCCGCGCTGCGCGAGGCGATCGCCTCGAGCCATGGCCGGAGGATCTATGTCTGCAACCTCCGCCAGCAGGCGGCCGAGACGAGCGGCTACGACGCCGGGGCGCACCTCGCGGCGCTGCTCGCCCATGGCATCGTCCCCGACGACGTCGTCGTCGACGCGCTCGGGATGCCGCTCGGTGCGCTGTCCTTGCCGTCTTCTCGCCGAGGTGCCGATCCGCTGGGGCGGTGGACGGGCCACGTCGTCGAGCTCCCCCTTGCCGGCCGCGGTGGCGCGGAGCACGATCCGGAGCTGCTCGCTGCAGCGCTCGCCGAGTGTGCCGGCCCCGCGGCCGGCACCCCGTCCGCCGCAGCGTCGGCAGGGCCTCACGATGGTGGCCGAAGCCGGCTGTGAGCTCGCTGTTCGCCGGCATCGGACGCTGGTCGGTCCGATGGCGCTGGCTCGTGATCGCCGTCTGGGTTCTCGGGACGTTCGCCTCGGTACGGCTGCTGCCCTCGCTCGCCCAGGCGGTCAACAACGACAGCACGCAGTACCTGCCGGCGAGCGCGCCGAGCAATGTCGCCCAGCGGCTGACAGCTCCCTTCTACGGCAGCTCGAACAACGACGACGCCCTCGTCGTCGCGGCGACGACCGGCCATGCGGTGCTGAACGCCGCCGACCGGGCCGCCATCTCGCGCCTCGCCGTGCTCGCCGCCCGGCTCCCGCATGCTGTGAGCGCCCGCGTGGGCGAGCTCTCGGGAGACCGTCAGGCGGCCGACATCGAGGTGCGGGCGTCGCTCTCGCAGGCGACGAACGTCCCCGACGTCGACTTCATCCGCTCGCTGCGCGCGCTGTTCGGCCGTGTCGGCGCCCCGCCTGGGCTCGAGTTGCACACGGCTGGCAACCTCGCCATCGCCGCCGACCAGGTCGGCCAGGCGAGCGGCATCTCGACGCGCACCGAATACCTCTCGATCGTGCTCATCATCGTCCTGCTGCTGGCGGTCTTCCGCTCGCCGCTCGCCACCCTGGCGACACTCGTGCCGGCGGTTCTCGTGCTGCTCTCCTCGGAGTCGATCGTCGCCGAGGTGGCGACCTTCGGCATCAGCATCTCGAGCATCACCCAGCTGCTGCTCATCGTCCTCGTGCTCGGCGCCGGCACCGACTACGGGCTGTTCCTCGTCTGTCGCGTGCGCGAGGAGCGCCGAGGCGGGCTCGGCGCCCGCGAGGCGATCGAGCGGGCGGTCGAACGGGTCGGGGAGTCGATCACCTTCTCGGCGGCGACGGTGATGGCGGCGCTACTCAGCCTGCTGCTCGCCACCTTCGGCATCTACCACGGGCTGGCGATCCCGCTCGCCATCGGTGTCGGCTGCATGCTGCTCGCCGGGCTGACGCTCGTGCCGGCGCTGCTGGCGGTGCTCGGGCGGGGGCTGTTCTGGCCCGCCCAGCCGCACCCCGGCCAGCGGTTGGCCGGCGGTTGGGGCCGCGTCGCCGGAGCCGTCGTCCGCCGCCCGGTGCTCGCCCTCGCCGCCGGCGGCGTGCTGCTCTCTGCGCTGGCAATGTTCTCCTTCGGCTACCGGGCCGCGGACTTCGGCGGGGGCATCAGCGCGCCGCCCGGGAGTGACTCCGCTGCGGGGCAGGCGCTGCTCGTCAAGCACTTCTCTGCCGCCAGCAGCAACCCCGACAGCCTCGTCCTGCGCCTGAGACGGCCGGTTTGGCAGGAGCCGGCGGGACTTGCCGCTGCCGAGGCGCTGGTGGCCCACGACGCGCTGTTCTCGAGCCTCATCGCCCCGCTCGACCCGAACGGGACTCAGATCGGGGCCGGTGAGCTGGCGATGCTGCACCACCGCCTCGGGCCGGCCGGACCGCTCCCGGCCGCTCAGCCGTCGCGCGGGCCGGCGGCGAGGTTGGCGCCGAGCCTGTACCAGGCCTACCGGGCCACGGCGGCGGTCATCTCCGCCGACGGCAGGACGGTGCAGTTCCTCGTCAGCGTGCGCGCCGGGGGCGCCGACTCGGGGGCCGCCATCGCCGCGGTACCGGCGATGCGGGCTGCAGCCGCCGCCGCCGGGCGCGCCGCCGGCGCCAGCGCCGCCGGCGCAGCCGGCGACTCTCCGTCGCTGTTCGACGTCCAGCAGGCGGCCGACGGCGACCTCCGGCGGCTGGTGCCGATCGCGGTGCTCGTGATCGGGCTGCTGCTGGCGTTGCTGCTGCGCAGCGCCGTGGCGCCGTTCTACCTCGTGATCAGCGTCGCCTTGTCGTACTTCGCCTCGCTCGGTGCCGCGGTCATCGTCTTCCAGCTGCTCGGCGGCTCGGGCGGGCTGAGCTTCATCCTCCCGTTCCTTATGTTCGTGTTCCTCCTCGCCCTCGGCGAGGACTACAACATCCTCGTCATGTCGAGGGTGCGAGAGGAGGCGTCCTCGCTGAGCGTGCGCCAAGCCGTGGTGCGCGCGATCGAGGTCACCGGGACCACGGTCACCTCCGCCGGGCTCGTGCTCGCCGGCACCTTCCTCGTTCTCACCCTCGCCGGCGGCTCGGGCTCGGAGGGCACCCAGATCCGTGAGATCGGGATCGGCCTGGCGATCGGGGTCGTGCTCGACACCTTCGTCGTCCGAAGCGTCGTCGTCCCGGCGACCGTCGTCCTGCTCGGGCGGTGGAACTGGTGGCCTTCGCGCCTTCACGAGCAGCACTCGAACGGGCTCGGCGGGGCGCCGCCCAGCCTGCCGGGCAGCTCGGGCCGAGTCGTGCGACCCGCAGCCCTTCGAGCGAATAGGGTCACGGGCGGGCGGCACGGGCGCGAGCTGTCACCAAGGGTCGAGAGCACTCGCCAAGGAGAGGAACAGCGACGATGACGGTTCGTGTGGCCATCAACGGCTTCGGCCGTATCGGGCGCAACTACCTGCGCGCTGCCCGCAGCTACGGCGCAGATATCGAGATCGTCGCCGTGAACGACCTGCTCTCCAAGGAGACCAACGCCCACCTCCTGCGCCACGACTCCACCCACGGCGGTTTCGACGGCGTCGTCGAGCTCTCCGAGAGGGGATTTCGCGTCGACAGCAACGAGATCGCCGTCTTCGCCGAGCGTGACCCGGCGGCCCTGCCGTGGGGCGAGATCGGCGTCGATGTCGTCGTCGAGTCGACGGGGCGGTTCACCAAGCGTGCCGCAGCGGCAGCGCACCTCGTCGCCGGCGCCCGGAAGGTGATCATCTCGGCCCCGTCCTCGGACGCCGACGCCACCTTCGTCGTCGGGGTCAACGACGGCGACTACGACCCCGAGCGCCACGTCGTCGTCTCCAACGCCAGCTGCACGACGAACTGTTTCGTGCCGATGGTGAAGGTGCTCGATGACGCCTTCGGCATCGAGCGCGGGCTGATGAGCACCATCCACGCCTACACCAACGACCAGGAGGTCCTCGACCTCGGTCGTGACGACCTGCGCCGGGCGCGGGCGGCTGCGGTCAACATCGTCCCGACCTCGACCGGGGCGGCGCGCTCGACCGCGCTCGTGCTCGAGGCGATGGCGGGGCGCCTCGACGGCCACTCGTTGCGGGTGCCGGTCCAGGACGGCTCGATCACCGACTTCACCGCCGTGCTCGGGACGAAGGCCGACGTCGCGGGCGTCAACGGCGCCTTCGCCGAGGCGGCGAGCTCCGGCCCGCTCAAAGACGTCCTCGTCTACACCGACGAGGCGCTTGTCTCCACCGACATCCTCGGTTCGCCCGCCTCGTGCATCTTCGACTCGCTGCTCACCCTCGCGCTGCCGCTCGGCGAGTCGCAGACCCTTGTCAAGGTGTTCGGCTGGTACGACAACGAGTGGGGCTATTCGACCCGTCTCGTCGATCTCACCCTGCTGCTCGGCGCCGCCTGAGACGCCGCTCACGGTCGCCGACCATGGCCGCAGGGCGACTCGCCGTGCCGAGGCTCGAGGACCTCCCGCCGCTCGGGAACAGGCGCGTGCTGCTTCGCGGGGCAGTCGGCCACATCTCGACCGGCGGCGGGGCGACCCTCGAGCTCGTCGAGAGCGGCGGCCTGCCGGGGCTGCGGGCCCTTTGGGAAGGACTGCGTTGAGCGAGGGCCGTCCGCTCCTCGTGAGCGGCAACTGGAAGATGAACGAGAACCACTTCGAGTCGCTCAAGCTCGTCCAGGAGCTGGCCGCGCTGCTACGCGCCGGCGGGTTGCCGCCCGGGCGCGAGGCGAGCGTCCACCCGCCTTTCACCTCGCTGCGCAGCGTCCAGGTGGCCCTCGAGTCGGACCACGTGCCGCTCGCGCTCGGAGCACAGGACTGCCACCCTGCCGACAAGGGGCCCTTCACCGGCGCGGTGAGCGCCGAGATGCTCGCCAAGCTCGGGGTGCGACTGGTCATCGCCGGGCACTCCGAGCGGCGGACGCTGTGCGGCGAGACCGACGAGCAGGTTCGGGCCAAGCTCGACGCCATCTGGCGTCACGGCATGACCCCGATCTGCTGTGTCGGCGAGACCCTCGAGGAGCGCCGCGCCGGCGAGCACCTCGCCAAGGTGCGCAGCCAGGTCGCCGCTGCTCTCGGGGGCCGCCGTGGCGAGCAGGTCGCCTCGGCCGTGATCGCCTACGAGCCGATCTGGGCGATCGGCAGCGGCGAGACCGCCAGTCCCGACGACGCCCAGGAGATGTGCGCCGCCATCCGCGTTGCCGTCGGCGAGCTCGCCGGCGCAGGCGCCGCCGCGGCCGTCCGGGTCCAATACGGGGGCTCGGCGACGCCCGACAACGCCGCAGAGCTGCTCGCCTGCCCCGACCTCGACGGCCTGCTCGTCGGCGGGGCGAGCCTCGACGCGGCGCGCTTTGCCGCGATCTTGCGGGCCGGCGCCCGCTGATAGCTTGAGGCCGTGCTCACGGACATCCTCGTCGGCATCGAGGTGCTGACCTCGTTCGCGTTGATCCTGCTGATCCTGCTCCACAGCGGCCGCGGCGGTGGCCTCTCGGACATGTTCGGGTCCTCGGTCGGCTCGGCGGCAGCCGGCTCCACGGTGGCCGAGAAGAACCTCGACCGCCTGACGATCACCTGCGCCGTCGTCTTCGCCTTCACCGCGGTCATCATCGGCCTGCGGTGGCACTGAGGCGCAGCCTCCGCCTCTTTGCGGCCGGGCTCTGCGCTGTCGCTGCAGCCGGCCTCGCCGTTGCCGGCGCCGCTGATCCCTCCTCTGCCGGCGCCGCGAGCACCAGCACCAGCACCAGCACCAGCACGATCGCGGGCTCCGGAATCAGTGTCGGCACCGGCACCGGCACCGGATCGAGCACCACGACGACGGCTCCCCCGAACACCCCGGTCGTGCTCGCCGACGGCGGCACGGTGCACGTCGCCGTGGCGGCGCTGCCGACCGATCTCAACCCCTGGACCGCGGCCGGCTCCTCGCAGGTGACGGCCGAGATCGCCCCGCTGATCTGGCCGTCGGTGTTCGTCACCGCCCCGGGCGGGAGCCCGCAGCCCGACCCGGCGCTCGTCAACGCCGCCGAGGTCGTCGGCGTCCCACCCGCCTCGAGCTTCACCGTCGAGTACCAGATCAATCCCCAGGCGATCTGGTCGGACGGCACGCCGATCACCGCCGCCGACTTCGTCTACCTGTGGCAACAGCTGCGCCACGCCAGCGGGCTCGGCCCCTCGGTGCCGGTCGCAGGCTACGACGACATCGCGTCGATCTCGTCCTCCAACGCCGGCAAGACGGTGACCGTCGTCTTCACCACCCCGTACGCCTCCTGGCCGTCGTTGTTCGCCGACCTCGTTCCTGCCCAGCTCGGCAAGGCGGCGGGATTCTCCGCCGCCTTCGCGGAGGGCGCCGCAGCAGCCTCGGTCTCGGGGGGCCCGTTCGTCGTCTCCTCGGTCGTCCCGGGCCGCCAGCTCGTGCTGACCCGCAACGCCCGCTACTGGGCAGGGGCTGCCCGGCTCTCGCGGATCGTCTTCACGGTCGTCCGTGGCGAGTCACAGGTGATCCGCGACCTCGAGCTCGGCACCATCGACCTCGCCGAGGTGACGCCGAACGCCGCGGTCGCCTCTGACGTCGCTGCGAGCGGCCACCTCGTCGAGCAGGTGGCGGCTTCGCCGAGGCTCTGGCAGCTCGTCTACAACCTCGCTGACCCGCTCCTTGCCCACCAGACGATGCGTCGGGCGGTCACGGACCTGATCGATCGCAGCGAGCTCTTGTGGAACACCGTAGGGCTCGAGACGGGCCAGCCGGTGAGGGGCGCGACCCACCTCTTCCAGTCCGGCTACCCCGGCAGCGTCGGGCATGACGGCGCCTACCTGCAAAGCGACGACGGCGCTGCTTACGGCCTGCTGGCGGCGGCCGGCTACACCCGCGACAGCGCCGGCGTGGTGACGACCCCGGCCGGCACGCCGCTCGTTCTTCACCTGCTCGCGCCGCGTGCCAACCTCCTGGCCGCCGAGACGGTGTCGGTCGTCACCGCCCAGCTCGGGGCCGCAGGCGTGACGGTGCAGGCGACCTACGTCCCGCTGCGCCAGCTCTTGCGTGACGATCTGCCCACGGGCAGCTTCCAGATCGCCCTCGCCCCGTACGAGCTGTCGCCGCAGGCGTCCCAGAACGTCCGGCTCTACAGCGCACCGGTCGGTCCTTTGGTCTCACCCTTCGTCCCGACCGGCCAGGCGCCCGTGCTGGCACCGCTCTCGGCGCCCGCCGACCCGGCCGGCGAGACCGAGCCCGGCGCCGCTCTGTCGGGGGTGGTCAGCCGCGACGTCGCCGGCTACTCCGACGCCACCGTCACCGCGCTTGCCGGCCAGGCCTTCATCGAGCTCAACCCGGCCAAGGCGGTAGCTGACTACAACCGCATCGACTCGCTTCTCTGGGGCGACCTGCCGACGGTCCCGCTCTTCCAGACACCGGTGGCGCTGATCACCCGCGACGACCTCGTCAACGTCGAGTACGCCGAGGACCCCGCCGGCCCGTTCTGGAACGCCGAGCAGTGGGGCATCCAGGTGAGCCCCCAGCCGGCGCCCCCGACGACCACGCCGTGATGGGGCTGCGCCCGCCCAGGTCAGGACAGGTCTATCGCTGCCCGGGCTCGGCGGGGGCTAACCTACTCAGCTCGGGCCGGTCCACCGGGCTCGGCCCAACAGGGTGATCACCTGCGGATCGCTCGAGTCCACGTCGGAGTGGCGGAATAGGCAGACGCGCTAGCTTGAG
>DAHUZG010000441.1 GCA_027306715.1 Acidimicrobiaceae bacterium | reverse complement strand
CCCCAGACCCGGCACTGAAGACCGCCGGACCATCCCGAGACCACCCGGGTTCGGAACGCGATCGCTACGTGCCCAAGATTCCTGTCGCCGCGATGCCTCCTCACGCGGCGTCGACACTCCTTCGACGCCGGCGAACAGGAGAACCCGATGCCCGCTCCCAACTCACGTAAGCCCGCGCGGATGACCACCGACGAGCGCATCGCGCGGTCTCGCCTCGAAATTCCTGTCGACACCAGCGCGTAGAGGTGGGCGTCACACATGGTGCCGACGCCGCTGGAGGAGAGCAGATCTTGAGACCACGTTCCAAGGGACCGTCAGCCCGAGATCCGCCCGTTGCGGCGGGCAGGTCCCTGGTGAGTGCCCGTGGGCCCGACCCCACCCTCTTACTTTGGACCGCCGAGGGCGTCGACCCACGCCCCGCGAATCGCAGCGAATCGCCGGCTTGGTTGGCAGATTGTTGGCCGACCGCGCCCCGGACGAGCCGCCTTCGACAACACATAGCCTTCCACCAGGACTTTTGCTGGCAGCCCCAACGGGATTCGAACCCGTGCCTCCACCTTGAGAGGGTGGTGTCCTAGGCCTCTAGACGATGGGGCCGGGTACGGCCGCGAGCAGTGCATCAAGGCCGGACAGGCGGAGCAGTCTATCGCCCTGCGCCGGCCTGCCCGCCAGGCCGGCGTGAGCTCCGGGGGGAGGACTCGAACCCCCAATTACAGGGCCAGAACCTGCCGTGTTGCCGATTACACCACCCCGGACTGTTGCCCGGCGAGACTACCAGCTGGCGCCGCGGGGTCCCTGCGGGCCCCGCCGCCACGACGGCTCGCCCCGGCGCCCCGGGGCCCCCGAAGGCCGCGCCGCCCGGCGGCGCCCAGGTGAAGTCGAGGTGAAGCCCGGCGAAGCCCGGTGAAGCCCGGCGACGCCCGAGGCAGAGCGGCCGTCAGGCACCGCCGGAAGAACGGGCGTCCATCTGACGACGTAGCTCGAGGGCGCCCTCGAGGGCGGGATCGAGCTCGAGTGCCTCCTCGACGGCGCTTCGCGCTGCCGCCTCGTCGCCGAGCAGGAGGTGGCAGAGGGCGGCGTTGTAGCTGCCGAGCGGCGTCGGAGCGCGGTCGCGGGAGTAGCCGAGGAACTCCAGGGCCTCGGTGACGCGCCCCGCCGGAGCGAGCAACGCGGCGATGCCGAAGGCGAGATCGGTGCGGTCGTCGATCGGGAAGAACCGCTCCCACACCTCCCGCATCACCCGAGCGGCCTCCTCGACGCCGGCGGGATCGGCGCCGGGAAGGACCTCGGCCAACCGGTCGTGCATCTGACGGAAGAGATGGGCGTCATAGCCGCCGACGCGAAGCAGGGCCAGCGCCATCGAGAGCGGCAGGTCGTCAGTCCCGCGGTCGAGCATCGCCCGCAGCGAGAGGAACAGGTCCTCGGGGCCGCCTTCGTCGACGGCGAGGGCGAAGCGACGCCGCGTCGCCCGAGCCGCCCCACCGTCGCCGACGATGCAGGCGCCGATCAACAGGCCGGCCGGCGACGCCTCCGGGAGCAGCAGCGCTCCCCCGCGACGGGTCGCGATCCTGCTGAGGATGTCGAGGTCGACCGGGAGCGAGATCGAGCCGCCGTGGACGCCCATCGCCAGCAGATGGCCCGGGCGGAACGTGCCGGGCGGGAGAGGCAGCGGGCCACCGTCCGGGAGAGGCGCCGGAAAAGGCGCAGTCGCCTGGGAAGGCGACCGGCGGAACGGCCGGTCGGTGTCCGGCTGCATCGCCTCCCCCGGCCGCTCGCCGAGGAGCAGCACGAGGCGGCCGCCGGAGAGATCGACGAGGTTCGCCAGGCCGCGCAGCGGTTGGACGGGGAAGAGGAAGCGGTTGTCCCAGGCCGCCCGCTCGGCGGCGATCTCGGCGAGCACGGCATCGAGCTCGCTGCCACCGTAACGGTCCGGCGGCACCTCGACCGGATCGACGTGGAGCAGCAGCTGGCGGAAGAACTCCCGAGAGCCGATCTCGACGCTGGCGTCGGGCAGCTCACCTGAGACGAGCTCCTCGAAAAGTGCGCCCT
>DAHUZG010000440.1 GCA_027306715.1 Acidimicrobiaceae bacterium | reverse complement strand
CGACGTCGAGAAGCCCCCGTGAGAGCACCGAGGAGCAGAGCGCGACCAGGGCGTCTGCTGCAGTCAGCTCGGACTCGGGTGCTCCCGCGCCCAGGGTCTCGCCGCCCCCGGCTGCGGGGTGCCGGGGTCCTGCGCCGACGCCGGAGACGTTTCCGCGGAAACGTCTCCGGGCTGTGCCCCCGCAGCGCCCCGGCAGCCCGCGGAACCCTGCTCGCCCGGCGCGTCCGACCCGGCGGCTTCGGCGGGCGCAGCGCTGGCGAGCTCCTGGCGGGCACGCTCGATCGCCGCGAGGACGACGGCCGCCTCGTCGGGGTCGAGGCGGGCTTGGATGACGATCATCCCCTCGGCGTCGCTGTGGTGCCTGAGGTAGCGCCCCAGGTGCCGGGCATTGGCCCTCGCCTGCTCGTCCGGATCCGCCCTTCGGTACTCACGGACGATCTGCTCCAGCTGACAGGCCGTGGCGTGCCGCGCCAGCTCGACGAAGTCCTCGTCGGTCTTCTCGTCGGCCACGCGGGTGATCGCCCGCACCTTGGAGTACGACAGCTCACCTGAGGAGAAGGCCTCCCGAGTGCGCGCGAGGTGCTCGAGCGACCGTGCGACCCGGAGCTGCTCGCGGGCAGCGCCGAGCGCCGTGCCGATCCGCCAGCTCAGCCAGTGGGCGCAGCTGCGCGCCCCCTGGCGAGCCCACACCTCCCGCCGGTCGAGCTCGCCCATCACGAGCAGCAGGTGACACTCCCCGGCGCTCAAGTTGGCAGCTTGGCTGCACAGCTCCGATTCCAGCGTCCCGTCGTCCATCTCATCGAACATACGTTCGATTCTAGCCCGCCGCCCGGCCGTGTGCCGCTGCCGGGCGCTGCTGGCGTGCGCTGCTGGCGTGCGCTGCTGAGCCCTGAGGGCGAGCCTGGCAGCGGCTGCCATCACCCGGCGTCATCCCCTACGCGAGCGGAGCTCACCGCGGGTGATTGCACGCAACGACGTCCTTGACGTAGTAGCCTCTGCACCCTGCACGCATCTGCCGCGCTCCGCCGGTGGACGAGACGTGCCGGAGGCACCGATGCGGCGTCGAACGATCCGGCGAGCTCGAACGATCCTGCTCGTGGCGGTAGCGATGGCGGCGACAGTGGCGCTGGCACCGGCTGCCGCCGCCGCGCGCCCCGAGCCGGCTCCCCCCGCGCCGGCGAGCGGCCACCTCGAGGTCCTGCTCAAGGTGCCGCCGAGCGTCTCCAGCCAGGCGACGGGGAGCGTGGGGCAAAGCTTCAACACGAGCGCGGAGACCCTCGATGACTTCACGCTCCTCGTCGGGTCGTCGCCGAGCTCGGCCGGCGGCCCGAGCGCCGGCCCGCCGGTCGCTGGGTCCGGGAGCGCCGTTGCCGTGATGGGGGTCGACAAGATCTCGCTCGGGATGCTCTCGGCCGTCTTCGTTGGGGGCGCCTACCGCAGCCCCTGGATCGTCGAGCTGGTCGCGTCGGCGAAGCCGGGGACGCCTCCCGTAGCGACGTACTCGTTCAGCGGCGTCGTCGTCGCCAGCTGGCTGCTGCAGGCCGGCCCCACGACCACCACGGTGCAGGTGACCTTCCGCTACACCAAGATGACGCTGAAGTACTCCTCGTCGAATGCCAACGGGACCCCCTTGGCCACCGACACCTGGAACGTCACGGTGGCAAAAAGGTCCTGACCGGCTCGTCGGCAGACTGGGCACGGTGACACGCTGATGAGCCTTCGAAGAGCTGGGCGCCCAGCTCGTCGGCCCCTGCGGCCCCTGCGGCCCCGACGTGCCGGCAGCTCGGCCGCCGCTCTCGGCGCCGCGGCGCTGCTCGTCCCGGCGGCGCTGGCGGCCGGGACCGGCGCCGCCCGGGTCGGCGGCGACGCGACGACGATCGGTCAGCTCCTGCTCACGAGCGTCGGCGGCAGCGAGATCGACGAGCCGCTCTCGAGCTTCACCCTCGGGGCCGCCGCAGGCAGCGCCCACCCCGTGACGGCAAGCGCGCTCACGCCGGTGAGCTCGGTGAGCGCCGGCGAGCTGCTGGCGCGGACCCTGTCCGGCACCCGCTACGCCTCGGTCGTGGCGACCCTGCCGCACCTCGACGGCGGCGTCTCCTACCGCTTCGAGAGAGCGTCGATCTCCGCCTACCTGCTCGCTGCCGCCGGTGGGACGGCCTCAGTGTCGATCTCGCTCAGCGCCGCCGCGGTCGTGCAACTGACCCCCTCGACGGCCACGACGACGAGCTCGTTGCCGCCGCCGCCGGCCGCCAAGCAGACCTGCGTCGCCGACCCGCAGAAGGCGAGCGCCGGCCAGCCGGCGCCGAGCTTCCCCCGCGCCGCCTGGGAGGTCCCGACAGCGGGAACCATCCGCCAGAGCTCGCCCACCCTGGCGACGATCGGCGCCGGCAAGACGATCGCCGTGTTCGCCGACGAGGACGGCTACCTCTATGTCGTCGACGCCGCCACCTGCCAGCTCCTCCCCGGCTGGCCGCGCCGGCTGGCCGTCCCCCCCGGCCAGCTGCTCCCCCACCTGGCGCCGGCCGAGCACCACGCCGTGGTCGAGTCGACCCCGGCGGTCGCCTGGCTGAACGGGCCGTCGGCTCCGCCCGACATCGTCGTCGGCGCCGGTTCCACCTGGCAGAACACCGGTGTCGGCGAGGTCGAGGCGTTCGACCTCGAGGGCCACGAGCTGTGGGACTTCCCGGTCCACGGCTCGCCGAAGAACGCCAACGGCGTGTTCTCGAGCCCGGCGATCGGCCCGGTCGTGCCCGGCACCGGCACCGACGTGGTCTTCGGCTCCTGGGACTACGAGCTGTACGTTCTCGATGCCGCCGGCAAGATGGTCGCCAGCTATCACAACGCCGAGACGATCTGGTCCTCGCCCGCCCTCTACCGCCTCCCCGGGCACCAGCTCGACGACATCTACATCGGTCTCGACAAGACCCAGACCGATGTCGCCGGCGGCTGCGTCGGCGGCATCTTCGCCGACCTTCGCTGGGGCTCCCCCGGATCTGCCTCCGTCGCCGGCGCGGCCGCCCGCCGCGTCGCCAGCTCGTCTCCGGGGCTCGTCGTGGTCCACGAGAGCGGGTGCCAGGGCGCCCTTCCCGGCCAGCGCCGCGGCCAGGCGATCTGGTCGAGCCCGGCGATCGGCCTGCTCGACGGCCAGCTCGTCGCCGCCATCGGCACCAGCTTCTACGACCAGCCCTACGGGCCGGGCACCGACCGCCTCTATCTCTACCCCGCCGACCCCCCCTCGCCGGCGGTGGCGATCAGGCCGCTGTGGACCGCCGCCACGTCCGGGCCGGTGCTCGGCTCGCCGGCGATCGGCGTCGTCGGCTACTCGCCGTCGGGGGCCTCTGAGACTGCCGTCGTCGACACCTCGTTCGTCTGCCCTCCGACGGGCCAGACCCAGCGCTCCTGCCAGAGCTACGGGCGCGTGCCCGGTGAGAGCGCCGGCGGCGGCGTCTCGGCGGTGCAGGCCTTCGTCCCTTCCGGCGCGGCGGACGGCGCCAGCCTGCGGCCGCTCTGGACGCGACCGCTACCCGGCGGCGACGCGCTCACCTCGCCGGTGCTCGTGCCGCTTCGCGGCGAGCGCAGCAACGACGTGCTGGTCGGCTCGCCCTCGGGGCTGTACCCCCTCGCCGGCAGCAGCGGGGCCTTCCTCTACGGCTCGGGCACCAACCCGCCCCAGCTGTCGATACATTCCTCCTGCGTGCTGTTCAACAGCCCCGCCGTCGCCGACGTCGCCGGGCCGGGCCCGTACTCGGGCTGGTACGCCTACGAGCTGTGCAGCTACCCCAACAGCCCGGGCGGCGGGCTGTTCGCCTTCCCTCTCCCCGAGGCTCCGGGCGGCGTCCCGGCATGGCCGATGTTCCGCGGCGACCCGTCGCACTCGGGGATCTCCTGGTCCAGCCTCGGAAAGCCGTCCCCGCTCGGAGATCCGACCGGCTGAGCACGGGCGGTGGCGATCGACTGACCGGTCTTGGCGCTCGGATCGGCGCTGACGTGATCGCCGGCGGTCTCGTAGGCTCTCGGAGATGACGACGTCGCTCGACGCCGCCTTGCGATTGAAGCGCGAGGGCGACCTCCAGGGTGCGCTGCTGGCGCTCGAGGGCGTGCTCGACGCTGCCCCTTCCCACCCGCTGGCGCTGGCGCACCTCGCCGAGGTCCAGCTGCGCCGGGGCAGGCTCGGCGAGGCGGGTGCCGCCCTCGAGCGAGCCGAGCAGGCCGGCGGCAGCTCCGCCTTCACCGCCCGGCTGCGCGGCGACCTCGCCTACCGCCGCCGCCGCTACGCCGAGGCCGCCCGTGCCTACCAGGAGGCCGACGCTCTCGGCGAGAAGGGGACGTGGTCGCTGCTGCGGCTCGGGCGCTGCCAGCTGCACCTCGGGGACCTCGCCTCGGCACGCGGCGCCGCAGCAGCCGCGGCCGAGCGCGAGCCCGGCTCGGCGGCTCCCTGGAGCCTGCTCGGCGAGGTGGCGGCCAAGTCGGGCGCCGGGGAGGAAGCCGAGGCGATGTTCTCCCGCGCCCACGAGCGCGACCCGCAGGACAAGTGGGCCCACGCCAAGCTCGTCGAGGCGAGGCTGGCGCGGCTCGACCCCGAGCTACGCGACCGGGAGATCGCCGTCTTGATGAAGAGCACCGGCCGCTCGAACGAGCACCTCGTCGAGGTGCTGGCGCGCTCGCGGGCCGGGCGCGGCGCCACCGCCGAGGCGGCCGAGGCCTGGGACCGGCGCGTCCAGCTGCGCGGCGACCTCCGCAGCCGGAAGATGCGCGGCTATGCCCTGCGCAAGGCGGGCCGCCTCGACGAGGCTGCCTCCGTGATCGCCGCCGCGCTGCTCGACGATCCCGAGGACCTGATCCTGTTCCGCACCTACCTCCACCTCCAGCGCCAGCGCGGCGCCACCGAGGAGCTGCGGGCGACCCTCGAGCAGCTGGCACCCCGCGCCGGGGAGCGGCGCGGGGCCGTCTACGGCGAGCTGCGCAAGCTCGGGCCGCCGCCCGGGCAGGGATGAGCGCAGCCGGCGCCCCGAGGATCGGCGAGCTCGTCGAGCTCGAGCAGGTGGAGACCGTCGTCCGCCTCGACGGCTCGCCGGGGCGGCTCGGAGAGCTCGTCCTCACCGGCGACGTGGTGTCGAGCCTCGCCGCCGTGCTCGCCGCGGCCGGCGGCAGCAGTGGCGCCGGCTTCTTCGTCGTCGGCCCGTTCGGATCGGGCAAGTCGCACTTCCTCGCGGCCCTCGGCGAGCTGCTCGAGGACCCCTCCGACGCCTCCCGCGGCGCGCGCTTCGACCCCGAGCTCGAGCGGCTCGCCGGCGGCGCACGGCCGAGCCTCGTCGTGCCGGTGCCGCTCGTCGAGTACCGGGCCGAGGCGAGCCTCGAGGACGTCGTGCTGGCACGCGCCCAACAGGCGCTCCAGGCCGCCCCCGGCAGCGGCGGCAGCGGCGGCAGCGGCAGCGGCGGCA
>DAHUZG010000438.1 GCA_027306715.1 Acidimicrobiaceae bacterium | reverse complement strand
GCAGGCGGGGCGGCGGCCGCCGAGCGGGCTGCCAACGCCTGCCTGGCGGACCACTCGACGAGGTACGGGTCGGCGAGCTGGAGGATGAGCCCGTCGGCCTCGCTGCCCGCCAGCTCGAGCGCCCTCGGCCCGTAAGCGGCCATCCACACCTCGAGGCTGCCGTGGCCGGCCCACGGGAGCGAGACCAGCTGGCCGTTCAGCTCGATGCTGTCGCCGCGGGCGAGAGCACGGATCACCCGCATCGCCTGCGACAGCGTCGCCAGGCTCGCCGGCTTGCCGCCCGGGACGCGCACCGCCGAGTCGCCCCGGCCGATCCCGCACACGGTGCGGTCGCCGAACATCTCGTTGAGCGTCGCGAAGAGCGAGGCGGTGACGGTCCAGTCGCGGCTGAGCGGGTTGGTCACCATCGGCCCGACCCTCACCTCCGAGGTGGCGGCGAGGATCTGGGGGTAGACGACGAACGGCTCCTCCCAGAGAACCGGCGAGTCGAAGGTCCAGACATGGGTGAAGCCCGCTTCCTCGGCACGGGTGGCGAGCTCGACCACCTCGCTCGCCGGCGGGTTGCACTGCAGGACGACGCCGAACTCCATCCGAGGGACCCTCTCAGACCAGGTACTGGTTGGTCGAGCGCTGCAAGAACTTTCCGTGGCCGGCAACGCCGACGTACTCGCCGTTCTCGACAACGACCCTCCCGCGCGAGAGGACGACCTCACAGCGCCCGGTCAGCTCGAAGCCCTGGTAGGCCGAGTAGTCGACGGCCATGTGGTGGCTGGCCGCCGAGAGGCGCTGGTGGGCGGCCGGGTCGTAGACGACGAGGTCGGCGTCGGCGCCGGGGGCGACGACGCCCTTTCGCGGGTAGAGGCCGAACATCCGCGCCGGCGTCGTCGAGCACAGCTCGACCCAGCGCTCGAGCCGGATCCGGCCGTCGACGACGCCCTGGTGGATGAGGTCCATCCGGTGCTCGACACCGGGCAACCCGTTCGGGATCCTCGAGAAGTCCCCGGCGCCGAGCTCCTTCTGCTCGGAGAAGCAGAAGGGGCAGTGATCGGTCGAGACCACCGAGAGGTCGTTGGTCACCAGGCCGCGCCACATCGCCGCCTGGTGCTCGACGGGCCGCAGCGGCGGTGAGCAGACGTACTTGGCGCCCTCGAAGCCCGGCCGGGCAAGTTCGTCGGCGGAGAGGAAGAGGTACTGCGGGCAGGTCTCGGCGAAGACGTTGAGCCCGGCGTCACGGGCTGCCACGACCTCGGCGAGCGCCTCGGTCGCCGACAGGTGGACGAAGTACACCGGCGCGCCGGCGACTCGGGCAAGCTGGATCGCCCGGTGGGTCGCCTCCCCCTCGAGCAGCGACGGCCGCGTGCTCGCGTGAAAGCGCGGGTTGCTCTCGCCGCGTGCCAGCGCCTGGGCGACGAGCACGTCGATCGCGATCCCGTTCTCGGCGTGCATCATCACGGTCCCGCCGTTGCCGGCGGCGCGCTGCATCGCCTGCAGGATGGCGCCGTCGTCGGAGTAGAACACGCCCGGGTAGGCCATGAAAAGCTTGAAGCTCGTCACGCCCTCGCCGATGAGGGCGTCCATCTCCGTGAGCGACGACTCGTCGACGTCCGAGACGATGAGGTGGAACCCGTAGTCGACGGCACAGCGGCCGTCGGCCTTGACCTGCCAGGCTTCGAGCCCCTCGGCGAGGCTCGACCCGCGGCTCTGTATGGCGAAGTCGATGATCGTCGTCGTCCCGCCGAAGGCGGCGGCGCGGCTGCCGGTCTCGAAGCTGTCGGCGGAGAACGTGCCGCCGAAGGGCCTCTCCATGTGGGTGTGCGGGTCGATCCCTCCGGGAACGACGAGCCGGTTGGCGGCGTCGATCACGGTGTCAGCGCCGGCGGCGAAGTCACGGGCCAGCGCGCTCCCCCTGGCGACGACGGCGAGGATCCGCTCGCCCTCGACGAGCACGTCGGCCTCGACGGCGCCGGTGGCGCTGACAACGGTGCCGCCGAGCACGGCGAGCCGCTCCGCGCCCCTGACCGGACCCGCTGCGCGGGCAGGCGTGCTCACGGCTCCACCAGCTCGAGGTACGAGTCCGGCCGCCGGTCGCGGTAGAAGGCCCAGACGCGGCGCACCTCGTCGACCATCGAGAGGTCGATCTCGCGTACGACGAGATCGTCCTCACCGTCCGAGCCGGGGCTGCCGACGATCTGGCCGCGGGGGTCGACGATGTACGACGTGCCGTAGAAGTCGTCGTCGCCGAGCGGCTCGACGCCGACCCGGTTGATGGCGGCGACGAAGTACTCATTGGCCACAGCCGCCGCCGGTTGCTCGAGCTGCCAGAGATGCTGGCTGAGGCTGCGGCTCGTCGCCGAGGGGTTGAACACGATCCGGGCGCCCCCGAGGCCGAGAGCGCGCCAGCCCTCGGGGAAGTGGCGGTCGTAGCAGATGTACACCCCGACGGGGCCGATGGCGGTCTCGAAGACCGGATAGCCGAGGTTCCCCGGGCGGAAGTAGAACTTCTCCCAGAAGCCGTGCACCTGCGGGATGTGGTGCTTCCGGTACTTGCCGAGGTACTCACCGTCGGCGTCGACGACAAAAGCAGTGTTGTAATAGACGCCCGGCTGCTCGACCTCGTAGACCGGGACGACGAGCACGGCGCCGAGCTCGCGGGCGAGCCGGCGCATGAGCTCGGTCGTCGGGCCGCCGGGAACCTGCTCGGTGTAGTCGTAGTACTGCGGGTCCTGCACCTGACAGAAGTACGGGCCGTAGAACAGCTCCTGGAAGCAGATCGCCCGGGCGCCCTGAGCGGCGGCCTCGCGGGCCTGCTTGACCGCCACCGCGATCATCGAGTCCTTGTCGCCTGTCCAGCTCGACTGGACAAGACCGATCCTCACGAGCTCGCTCATGGGGAGATGCTACTGATGCTCGTCCGGCGGGGCACAGGCTCCGCAGGCCGCAGGCCGCAGGCCGCAGGCCGGCGAGCGCGCCTCGTCAGCGTCGAAGATACGGCACGCCATCGGCCGCCGGGGCGCGCACGCGCCGCACGAAGCCGGATACCGCCAGGATCGTCACGAGGTAGGGCACCGACAGGAAGAGATCGTAGGGAACGTTCAGCCCGAGCGCCTGCAGGATGCTCTGAAGCGACTCGAATGCCCCGAAGACCAACGAAGCGACGAGCACTCCCCGCGGGCGCCAGTTGCCGAAGATCACCGCCGCCAAAGCGATGTAGCCGACGCCTGCTGTCATGTCCTCGGAGAAGTTGTTGACCTGCGACAAGATGAATGCCCCGCCGAGGCCGCAGGCGACGCCGCTGGCGACGACGGCGAGGTAGCGGATCCGGTAGACGTTGAGCCCGGCGGCGTCGGCAGCCTCCGGACGCTCCCCGGCGGCGATGACGTGCAGGCCGGCGCGGGTCCGTGCCAGCCAGGTGGCGAGCAGCACGACCGACACGATCGCCAGGTAGGTGAGCAGCGACTGGTCGAAGACCGAGGGGCCGAGGACGGGGATGTCCGCCAGCAGCGGAATGCGCAGGTTGGCGATACCGGCGACCGACGGGGTCGAGCCGAGGCCGTAGATCGCCTGGTAGAGGAACGCCGTCAGGCCCGAGGCGAGGAAATTGACGGCCATCCCGGCGATCACCTGATCGGCCCCGCCGTGGATGGCCAGCCACGCGAGCACGAGCGCCCCCGCCGCTGCGGCGCCGACGGCGACGGCGACGGCGACGACGACGGCGACGAGCACGCCAACCAGCGCGCTGCCTGTCGCCGCAGCTCCGACGAAGCAGCCGAAGCAGCGCGGCGCCGGCGCGCCGACCACCAGCGTGCGACCATCGGCGCCAGCACCACAGCGGCGATCATCAGCTGGTCGAGCGCCCCCGGGCGCCTTCGCGGGCCCGGTGACGGTGTGATCGACGAGATTCGCCGCCAGGTAGTCGAGCATCGGCGTCGTGGCGCCGGGACCGCGGCGCCCGCTCCCGGATCGGAAACCGGGTAGCTCGTGCCGCGACGCGCAGCTGAGCAGGAGCAGCGCCGGTGATGGCATCATCGCTGCGATCCGCCGGGCATGCTCTGTCGTGCCCGCTGGGC
>DAHUZG010000176.1 GCA_027306715.1 Acidimicrobiaceae bacterium | reverse complement strand
CCGGCCGGGGCGGTGCGCCCGGCATGACGAGCGCACCGCCCGATCCCGGGGCTCTTCTCGACGTGCGCGGCCTTGCCGCCGGCTACCACGACATCCGCGCCGTCTGGGACATCTCACTAGCCGTGCAGCCCGGACGGGTGACCGCCTTGCTCGGCCCGAACGGCGCCGGCAAGTCGACGACCGTCCTCGCCATCGCCGGCCTCGTGACCGTGTTCGCCGGCTCGATCAGCGCCGGCGGCCTCGACCTCAGAAGGCTCGGCCCCCACGAGCGGCCGGCGAGAGCGGGCCTGTCGGTGGTCCAAGAAGGCAAGCGGATCTTCCGACGGCGAAGCGTCGAGCAGAACCTCCGGAGGGGTCTCTGGCCGGTGCGACGGCAGGGGAGGCGGGCACTCTCCGAAGCGCTCGACGAGACCTACGAGCGGTTCCCCGTGCTCGCCGAGCGGCGCGGCTCCCAAGCGGGCCTGCTGAGCGGCGGCCAGCAGCAGATCCTCGCCATCGCCCAGGCCCTCATCAGCAAGCCGCGCCTGGTCGTGCTCGACGAGCCCTCGATCGGCCTGGCGCCGGTCATGGTCGACCACGTGCTCGACATCATCCAGGGTCTCCGCGCAGACGGCCTCGGCGTGCTGCTCGTCGAGCAGCTCGTCGACGCCGCCCTCACCGTCGCCGACGACGTCGTCGTGATCAACCGGGGCCGCGTCGCAGCCAGCGGGACGGTCGACGCCGTCGGAGGGCTCGAGGCCATCCGCCGCATCTACCTCGAGGAGATCGCGGAGCAGCCTTTACCGGCACCCTCGGCGGGGGTCGACCCCGATCACCGTTGCCCCGCGTGAACCGGCCCGGATCAGCTGCGACACGGACGTCCGAGGTCGGCGCGCCGTGAGCGCCAGCGTGCTCGTCGCCGGCGGCGGCATGGCCGGGCTCGCCGCGGCGTGCGCCGCCAGCGAGCACGGAGCATCGGTCACCGTGCTCGAGAAGGGCGACGCCCTCGGCGGGTCGCTGGCACTCTCGAACGGCTTCCTCGTGACCTATCCCGACGCCGCCGCACTGCAGGCTGCGGTCCCGGGAGGCGATCCGGCGCTGCAGGCGCTGCTCGCCTCCTCGCTGCCCCCCGATGCCAGCTGGCTCGCCTCGCTCGGCGTCGGGCTCACCGCCCGGCCGTCGGTCGGCGGCCGTTCCGGCGCCCGGCTCGACCCGCGCCAAGCGGTGGCGGCGCTGTCGGCACGGCTCGACCGACGGGACGTAACGGTCCGGCTCGGCACTGGCCTCAGCCGCCTCATCCGGCGCCACGGCGCCGTCGTCGGCGTCGAGGCGAGCAGCCCGGCGGGAACGGTCGAGATCGGCTGCGACGCCGTCGTGGTCGCCACCGGAGGCTTCCAAGGCAATGCGGAGCTGCTCTCGCGCTGGTGCGGGCTCGACAGCACGGCCGTCTACCACCGCTCCAACCCCTGGAGCACCGGCGACGGCCTGCTCGCCTGCCTCGAGGCCGGAGCAGCGACGAGCGCCTCGCTGGCGACGTTCTACGGCCATGCGATGGTCGCCGAGCCGGCCCGGCTGGAGGTCGCGACCTGGGCCACCGCCACCCAGTACGAGGGCTGCGAGTGCGTCGCCCTCGACAGCT
>DAHUZG010000434.1 GCA_027306715.1 Acidimicrobiaceae bacterium | reverse complement strand
GTCGGCTTCGTCGACGCCGGCACCATCGACGTCGGCTACACCTTGTCCGAGGAGCCGATGGACTGTGGCTGCTTCGGCTACCTGGTCCTCAACGGCGCCCGCCAGTACCAGGCGCTGCCGGCCCCCTCGCTGGCATCCCCGGCCTACGCCGCCCTGCGCAAGGCCTACGCGCTCCCATCGGGCTACAGCGGGCTGTCCTACCTCTACTTCCCTCCCTTCCTCGAGGCGGCCGACAAGCTCGCCGGCGGGGGCGAGGAGCTCGTCTTCCAGTTCCCCCTGACCGACGTCTGCAACGCCTGCGCCATCCCGTACCGAGCCCGTGCCGGCTTCTTGTTCACCGCCGCCGGCGCTCTCAAGCGCTCGATCTCCCTCGGGCCGTGCCGCGCGACGCTGCCGGGGGGGAGCGCCGGCCGAAAGGTCGCGGTCCACGAGCCCGCCTGCCCGCCGACCCTCGCCAGCCCGCCCGGCGTCGCCCCGGGTGCCTCCTCGAGCCGTCGGGGTGCGGTGGCCCACCTCGAGCGGAGAGCTCGACCTCAGCTATCTACAGCTGTCTACCCGTCCAGATGCTCGGGGAAGCTCTGCCCGTCGCCGGTGAGCACGACGTAGAGCTCGATCGGCGCCACGAGCCCGGAGGTCTCGGGCGCCAGCCCGCTTCGCTGCAGGTCGCCGGCGACGTCGAGGGCGTCGAGCAGCCCGGCGAGCCCGCCGGCGAGGAAGCCCTCGACGTGGCGCCAGGCATAGACGACGGTCCGGGCGGGCTGGTTCGCGAGGCCTGACCAGAGGGCGTCGGCGAGCGCGCTCCATCTGGTGAACGCCTGGGCGGGATCGGCGGGAAGCGCCAGCGCAGCGCTTCTGAGGAACCAGGCCCCGTCAGCGCCGGCCGGGCAGTCGAGCTCGAAGACCGCGGCCCCGTCGGCCTCGAGCTGGCGACGAAGCCCCGCCCAGGAGGCGTCGGCGAGAAGTGAGCGGGGTGCCGGCAGCGGCATCGGTCGAGGTCGGCCCTAGCTGAGAGCGAGCAGCACGAAAGCCGGTACGCCGTTCTGGCCGTAGTGGGTGCTCGTGTAGTAGATCCGGTCCCCGGACCTCACGAGCCGGCGCTCGCCGTGGTACGAGGTGCTCGCCGGGTCACGCTCGACGTAGTACTCCTGGTAGGTGCGGCCGAGCGGGAGATCGGAGTCACGGTTGCCGAAGGCGGCGCCCCACTTCGCCCCGTTCGGGTGCGAGAGCGCCGGTATCGGGCCGCCCGAGCGGAGCGGCGTGAGCGAGCCCTCGACCGCGGCCCTCTCCTCGACGCCGAGCTCGGCGAGGGTCTTTGTCGGGATCACGGTGCCGTTGCCGGCGATCCGGCCGGCGTCACGCAGGCGGGCCCGCTCGGCCGCTCGGGCCGCCTCTGCCGCCGTCGCCGCCTCCGCCGCGGCACGCCGGTCGGCCTCGTCGCGGGCGTTGGCCTTGGCGGAGTCCTTGTAGAGCTGGATCTTGTCCTCGATGTAGACGAGCGACGGGCGCGAGGAGCCCCTTGTCAGCGCAACGAGCTCGCTCGCGCCGGCGTCCTTGGCCCCCTCACGCTCGTGCTCGGCGATCCAGCCCGTCAAGTTGCTCGACTTGGTGAGGTCGAGCACGGGCGGGGTCGGTGCCGGTGCGCCCCGCCGGCCCCGCCGCGGCGCCGCGGTCGCCGCCTCGTAGTCGGCCTTCTCCTTCTGCAACGCCTCGAGATCGAGCTTGATCGCGTCGAGGCGCGGGCGCGCCTCGAGCACGACCGCCGCCTGCTTGGCAAGCGTCGAGGCCAGCCCGGGCGCGGCCACCCAGTCCTGCTCGGCGATCGCCCGGTCGGCGGCCTCGGCGGCAGCGGTCAGGTAGGAGGCCTTGTACACCGGGTCGCTCGTCGCTCTGGCGACGTCGACGCCGCGACGTGTGGCGGCGGCGAGATCGAGGCTCGCCTTGGCCCGCCTGCGCACGGCTGCGAGCGCAGCCTCGACGCCGCCGTAGCTGTTGGCGGCGAGCAGGCGCAGCACCGCCCGGTACTCCTCGGGCTCGTCCGGAGTGCTCTCGTACCGGCGAGCCGCGGCGAGCTCTCTGCACTCGCTCACCTTCAGCTCGGCGGCAGCCTTGGCGTTCTTCTCGCCCTCGGCGCCGAGCGCTGCGCCGACCGCTTGGCGGTGAGCGTCGCGGGCGCCGAGGTGGCTGTCGAGAAGCGGCGTCGGGCCCCGCGGCGCCGGCGCGGACGCGCCGAGAAGCGGCCCGGGCGTGGCCGACAGGCCGCCCTCGGGCATCGGCCCGAGGCGCCGCTTGACCGCCAGCGCCGTGCCGAGCTGCTGGCGCTGCTCGTGGTCGTACGGGCGCGGCGCCAAGGTCTGGGCCTCGGCGGTGGCGCGCTGGCCCGCGGTGGCGGCGAAGGTGTCGTTGGCGGCGCCGCGGAACAGCTCGCCGACGCCCTCGGGCTCAGCGGCGGCGTTGAGCCGGCGCCGGTCGGCTCGCCGGGCACCCTTCTCGGCGCGCCCGAACATCTCGGCCACCCCTGACAGCTCCCGCTGCAGCGGGAGCCGGCGCGCCGCACGGATCGCCCCGGCCGTGGCGCGGTTGCCCGCATGGCGCTGCAGGTCGAGCACCGCCTGCTGGGCGGGCGAGCCGGCGGCTCCTTCAGAGCCTCGCCCGCCCGGGGCCGAGCCGCCGGCGGGGCGGGACCTGGCGGGTTGAAGGGGGCGGGGCCCGACTGGCCGGTCGCTCTCGACAACGCTCATCGGCTGGCCTCCCTGGCGCTCACCGTAGCCGACCGCGCCGGCCCGAGCAGTGCGCCGACCTCCATCGCCGGCGTTTGATGTCTAGTTTGGGTGGGTCCTTGTCCAGGGGTGAGAGATGCGGAAGGAACCTGTGCGAGACCGGTCGTCGTCGGCCCGCGGCGGGGGGGCGAGCTGGCCGCTTCGGGTCTCGCTGCTCGCCGCCTTGGGCGCGCTCGTGGTCACCGGCTCGGTCGTCGCCTCGATGTCGTCGCCGCCCTCGTCGCTCCCGACGCCCCCGCTCCCGACGCCCCCGCGCCTTGCGCAGCCGGCCGGCCACGCCACGACGACGACGTCACCGAAGAGAGGGCACGAGCGGCCCCCGACCTCGACGGCCCCCACCGTGCCGGGGGCGTACTCCGGTCCTGTCAGGGTCGGCTCGATCGGGCACGGCTGCGGGCTCTCGCTCGCCCCGCCGCCCTCCGCCAAGCCACGACCGGTGGGCCACTGCACGGTGCTCGAGATCGGCGACTCGATGGGCAACGACCTCGGATGGGGCATCAGCCGGCATCTGGCGGCAAGTGCCGGGCTCGACCTCGTCCAGGACGACACGGCGTCGACAGGTCTGTCCAACTCCTGGTTCTACAGCTGGCCCGTCCATCTCGCCGCCGACCTGAAGCAGGTCCACCCGCAGCTCCTGCTCGTCAGCCTCGGCGGCAACGACGAGCAGGGGATGCAGGTCGGCGGCAAGGTGCTGAGCTTCGGCACGCCGGCCTGGCAGCAGGTGTACCTCAGCTACGTGCGCCAGATCATCACCGAGGCGACCTCAGCGGGTGCCTACGTGGTCTGGGTCGGGATGCCGATCATGGGCGAGGGGCCGAGCTACGACGAGGGGATGGCGCTGCTCGACTCCCTCTACGAGAAGGCCGCCACCTCCGAGCCCGACGCCACCTACGTGTCCACCTACTCGCTGTTCGCCAACCCCGAGGGCCAGTTCCAGGCCAACGCCGTGGTCAACGGGGTCGCGACGGCGCTTCGCGAGCCCGACGACATCCACTACTCCTTCGCCGGCGAGGACGTCGTCGCCACCTACGTGATCCGCGAGCTGGCGCGCATCTACCACGTGGCACTGGCCGCGACGTCACCGGCGGTGATCACGGGCTGGGGATGAGCCGGGCGACGTGCTCGACGACGATGCTCGCGGTCCAGACCGAGGCGATGCACACGAGCAGGACGAGGGCGGTCGCCAGGCGGTCCTTCGCCAGGGCGCGCGAGCGCCGGACGGGGTTCTCGAGCAGGTGGTACGAGAGCGCTGCGGTGACGGCGGTGCCGGCGAGCTCGAGCAGGCGCCACGGCCAGGTCGTCAGCGGAGGCGCCAGCTCCTCGGGCAGGACGAGCCAGGCGTAGTGGGCGAGATAGAGGGAGTAGGACATGTCGCCGATCACCCGTAGCGGGCGGCTGGCGAGCAGGCGTGACACCGCGCTGCGCTGGCCGGCGCCGCCGGCCCAGACGAGCAGGCCGGCCGCCGCGCAGGGGAACCAGGCGAGCCACCCGGGATAGACGCTCTGGGGGCCGAGCACGACGGCGATCCCCTCGCTACGCGCCGTCCGGGTCGGCAGGCGCACCGTCAAGGTGGCGATGAGACAGCCGAGGCCGAGCTCCCAGAAGCGGGTGAACGGCGAGTAGTAGGCGGCGACGGGCTCACCGGCTGAGATGTGGGCCGACCACCACGCCGAGAGGCAGACGGCGACGACGAGGGTCGCCTGGAGCAGCACGATCCGCCGGGCGCGAGGGGCGAAGCGGGCGATCAGCAGGACCACGAGCGGGAAGCACAGGTAGAACTGCTCCTCGACGCCGAGCGACCAGAACTGGGTGATCGGCGACGGAGCGACGCCTTGCACGAAGTAGCCGGCGTTGGTCTCGATGAAGCGCCAGTTGGCGACGAACAGCGACGCCCAGCGGACGTCGCCGGGCAGCTTCGGGTCGAGGTTCGAGCCGAGCAACGCCCAGGCGACAACGACGGTGCCGACAAGGGTGGCGGTGGCGGCGGGCACGATGCGCCGCACCCGCCGCGCGTAGAAGTCGGAAAGCCCCGTCCCGACGCCCTTGCCCGCCTCCCGCAACAGCAGCTGGGTGATGACGTAGCCGCTGACGACGAAGAAGACGTCGACGCCGACATAGCCGCCGGAGAACCCGGCGATCCCGGCATGATCGGCGATGACGAGCAGCACGGCCACCGCTCGCAACCCTTGGATGTCGGGACGGAACGGTTGGTGGCCACTGACGTCGTAGCCAGGCGCCGAGCCTGCAGGCGTCGACGAGCCCTGGCGCCTTCTCGCCGGCGCGCCCGCCTGCACGATCTGTCTCCTCCCCGCCTCGGCGTCGGGCGCCGAGGTTAGGTGCACTCGCCCCCCTTGCGCGCTCGCACCGAGCGGCCGCCGGGGCGAGGAGATCGAAGGCGGGTGTGGAGGAAGGGCCGTCTATGGCGGCGCGATCCCCGCGCACGTCCGCTCTCTCGACGACCTGCCCGAGACCGCCCACGCCTGGCGCTCGGCGGTCGCGGCCGGGTTCCTCCGACATCGCGCCACCAAGGTCCTCAGCGTAGAAGTCACGACTACGTCCGCCACGGCACCACCAGCCTGTTCGCCGCCCTGGACATGGCAAGCGGGCCACCGAGCTCAAGAAGTTCCTGATCCAGATCGACGAGGAGGTCCCCGATCAAGCGCTGGCTGCTGCACCATCCCCGCTTCAACTTGCATCTCACCCCGGCGTCGGGTTCGTGGCTCGACATGGTATTGGTTGACCCAGCCTCTTCACGCCGCCATTTGATAGTGACCTGGGGTCGTCATTCTGATGGGGTGAACGTGTGAACCGACGATTGCGAGCAGGTCCTCTCCGATGCGCAGGTGCTCGATGTCGAGGCAGCTCTCGCCACCACCGGCCCAGGAGATGCGAGCAGACAGTGCATCACCGAGCCCCAATCGGTCGGCAAAACATCCAAGAGCGTGCAGCCCGACGTGGGCCACCACCCTGCCCTTCTGGTTGGCGACTGTGTCTTCGAACACCAACAGTTTCCCCTACTGGAAGCGCCTTTCCGCGGACGCGCGCTGGTCAGGTCAAATGGCGCCGTGAAGAGGCTGGGCTGGCAAGCTGCCCGAAAGCCGCTCTGTTATCCTCGCAAAGAGAGGGAGCATTCAATCATAGCTGAGCGGCGCGCACTTCCAGCTTGGACCGTCAAGCCAAAGGGAGCAGGCCAATGATGAGCCATCGTTCGTCGAGCAAGTCGGTCTTCGCGCGCCTGCTCGTCCTGCCGCTGGCGTCGGCACTTCTTGTCACGGCATTCCTGCCGCTTGCCGCGGCGTCGGCGACGACGGGCTCGTCCGGCTACTTCAGCGCGCTCGCGGCGTCGGCCAGCACCGAGCTGCAGACGGCGCGCTATGGCGCGGTCGCCGCGCCGCTCCCGGACGGCGACCTGCTGATCGCCGGCGGCAACAACGAGACGGGCTCCCTGCAGAGCGCGGAGCTGTACGACCCGGCGACGGGCACCTTCAGCGCGCTGCCGGCGTCGGGCAGCACCGAGCTGCAGACGGCGCGCACCGGCGCGGTCGCTGCGCCGCTCCCGGATGGCGACGTGCTGATCGCCGGCGGCTACAACGGGACCTACCTGCAGAGCGCGGAGCTGTACAACCCGGCGACGGGCACCTTCAGCGTGCTGCCGGCGTCGGGCAGCACCGAGCTGCAGACGGCGCGCGCTGGCGCGGTCGCTGCGCCGCTCCCGGACGGCGACGTGCTGATCGCCGGCGGCGAAGACAACGGGACCTACCTGCAGAGCGCGGAGCTGTACGACCCGGCGACGGGCACCTTCAGCGCGCTGCCGGCGTCGGACAGCACCGAGCTGCAGACGGCGCGCTCTGGCGCGGTCGCCGCGCCGCTCCCGGACGGCGGCGTGCTGATCGCCGGCGGCCTTAACGACGTGGCCTACCTGCAAAGCGCGGAGCTGTACGAGCCGGGCGCGACGGCCTCGATCGCCGGTGGTGCGCTCGGCGCCCAGATCGTCGGCGACTCCTCGCCGGTCGCGGTCCTCGTCGTCACCAACCTCGGTGCCCAGGCGCTCGACATCGCCGGGGCGGCGCTCAGTGGCGCGCAGGCCTCGGACTTCACCGTGACGAGCGATGCCTGCTCGGGTCGCTCGCTCGCTTTCGAGCAGACCTGCACGATCAGCGTGCAGCTCGTCCCGGCCGCCCCCGGCGCGGCGAGCGCGACGCTCAGCCTCACCGACAACGAGGTGACCCCGGCCACGGTCTCGCTCACCGGCGACGGCATCGCGACCCCCACCGGTGCGCAGGGACCGGCTGGCGTCGCGGGTGCGCAGGGTCCGGCGGGTGGGCAGGGTCCGGCCGGTGCGCAGGGTCCGGCGGGGCCTCGGGGTGTCGCCGGATCGGTCGAGGTCGTCAGCTGCAAGCCGGTCAAGGTGATCGTGCGAGTGCACGCCAAGCGCGTCACCGAGAGCCGGCTCCGCTGTAGCGCACGGCTGGTGCCAGGTCCGGTGCGCTTCACCACGTCCCATCTCGCCCGGCTCGAGGCGGGCAGGTCCCTCCTGCTCGTGGTGCACCTGCTCTCGCCGAGGCGGATGTGGCTTCGCCCCGTTCTTGCCGGGCGGCTCGTGCGCGGCTCCTACGTGCTCGTCGTCACCACCACTCACGACGGCCGGCGGGTCGAACGGCACGAACGGGTGGTGATCGGCTAGTCACATCCCCATGGCGGTGGCTGTTAGCTCCCTGGCCATGATCACGCCGCCGAAAAAGGAGCCTGTCGAAGCGGTCCCGACCAGCACGCAGTCCGACACCGAGGCGCACGACACCGCGGTCGCTGACGCCGTCAGACCTGGCTGTCGACCGAAGGTGTCGACGGCCGAGCCGGCAGGCGCGGGAGCGCTACAGGGCGGTCGCCTCGGGCCTGCGCTGCACCCGCGCGACGACGGTGACGAGGATGATCCACATCAGCACGACGAGAGCGAGCAGCACTCCGACGACGACCTTGCCGATTGTGCCGTCGGGCCGGGTCGCTTCGGCGCTCGCCGCCAGCGGATGGACTGCGGCGGTCGCCATGTAGCTGGTCGCGGCGGTGGCGAGGGTGTCGCCGGCGGCGTCGGTGGCGGTGGCGACGAGGGCCTGGCGCCCGCTGAAGGTCGGGGCGTAGGAGAGGCGGGCGTCCCCGGCGGCGTTGGCGGTCGTCGCGCCGAGCGTCAGCAGCGGCGCTCCGGAGAACTCTTCGAGGTGCACGGCGAAGGTGACCGTCGCCCCCCGGAGCTCCCGGCGCGTGGCGGCGCTCGCCTTGGCGGGGGTGACCAGTCGGGCGACGAGCTCGATGCTCGGGCTCTTCCCGGAGATCTGCCGGGCGTGCAGAGTGAGCGAGGGAGTCGTCGCCGCGACCGGGGTTGCCCCGGCCAGGCCGCCCGCAGCCGGCACGAGCGCGCCGGCGAGAACGAGCCCGGCGAGCAGCGCCCAGGTGCCGGCCCGGCGGACAAGGGCCCGCCGCTGCCGCGCCCGGCCCGTCGTGGCCGCCCGGCTCATCGTGGCCACCCGGAGGCCTCGCCGCGCCCGACAGGCGGCGTCGTGGCGGGGGGCAGTGTGGTGGGGGGCAGGGTGGCCGGTGCGCACGCCGAGGCGGGCGGCAGGCCGAGCCCGCCGGGCGGCCCGAGCCCGCCGGGCGGCCCGGTGAGGCGTTGCCCGGCCGGGCGGGGCTGCCCGGCGGTAGCGACGATCTCGACCGCCTCGGTCAGCTCCTCCTCGAGGGACTCGAGCTCTTCCATCTCGGCGATCGGCAGGATCGGCACGAAGCGGAACAGCACGAGCAGCAGGAGCGGGATCGCCGCCGTCGCCGCCAGGGTGATCGAGATCGGGACCCAGGTGAAGTGGTAGCTGCCCCAGTTGCCGGCGAGCACGCCGCCGGCGGTGAGGGGGGAGTGGACGAGCGGCTCGTTGGCGGGCGGGATGACGATGACGAGTCGCTTCACCCACAAGGCACCGACCACGAGGGCCGACGCCGTGACGACGCCGCCCACGGTGCGGGTCCGCCGCCACGCCATGATCACGAGCGGCACGATGCCGGCGACGACGAAGTAGATCCAGAACGGCACCCAGTAGCGACCGGTGAGGTCCTGGCGCACCCAGGCAGCGAGCCCGTCGGTCCCCGGGTAGCCGTCGATCAGGTACTCGGTGAAGGTGAGGTAGAGATAGGCGGCGCCGAAGGCGACGAGGATGAACCCGAGGCGCACGAAGTGACGGGGATGGATGAACGCCTCGAGGTGGAACAGCCGCCGGCAGGCCGCCACGGTGACGACGACGAGGGCGATCCCTGAGTAGAGGGCGGCGACCACGAAGTAGACCGGGAAGATCGTCTCGGAGTAGCCCGGGCGCGACGAGGAGGCGAAGGCGAAGGACAGCACCGAGTGCACCGACACCGCCATCGGGATCACCATGATCGCGACGAGGCCGATCGAGCCCTCGATGAGCCGCCGGCGCGACACCCCGAGCTCCCGGGTGCCGCCGAGGGCCCGGTAGAGCAGGCGGGCGCTGCGGGCGCGCAGCCCCGGCCGCCCGGCCAGGCGGCCGGCGGCGATGGGCAGGTCGGCGATGAGCGGCAGGTAGAAGAAGACCGCCGTCGCCAGCAGGTAGGTGCTCACCGCGAAGAAGTCCCACAGGATCGGCGAGGAGAGGTTCCAGTACGGCGGCCAGACGAGCTCCCAGATGCGCTGGGGGCTGCCGAGGTGGGGGATGATGAAGAGCATCCCGATCGGCAGGGTGACAAGGGCGGTCGCCTCGGCGATGCGGGTGAGCGGGGCGCGCCAGGTGGCGCTCGTCAGCCGCAGGATGGCCGAGACGACCGCCCCGCCGTAGCTGACGCCGATGAAGGCGACCAGGTCGGCCTCGTAGACCGCCCAGAACGCCTGGTCGTTGTAGCCGGCGACGCCGAGCCCGTCGGCGAGCTGGACCGCCCAGGCGACCACGCCGAGGACGACGACCGCCGCCAGCACGATGACCGCGGGCCACCACCACCGCTGGGCCTCGAGCACCGGGCGCATGGCGGCGCTGCGGAGATCCTCGCGGGCTCGGGCTACGCCGTCTGATCCCGGGGACAAGAGGTCGCTGGCCTGCTGGTCCGACATGACGATCCTTTCCTCCTCCGACCTGTCAGGCACCGACGCCCGACAGCGCCGGCACCATCTCGCCGAGCCCGACTGTCCTTGTCGCCCGCACCGGGTACAGCGCGAGGGCGATCAGGACGAGCAGGGGCCCGCTGCTCGGGTCGGTGCCCGAGCCGGTGAGGACGCCGCCGAACGCCTCGCCGAGCACCCAGATCAACACGCCGACCGCCATCGCCAGCCCGAGCAGCGCCGGCTCACGCCACTTCAGGGCGACGCCTGCGCCGGCCACCGCCATGACGACGGCAAGGGCGACCACCATGACGGTGGAGCCGCCCCCGACGGCGCGTCCCAGCTGCACCAGGACCCTCGACAGCCAGCCGGGCTCGCCGGCGGCAGCACCGGTGAGGGTCGTGCGCAGCGCGCCGGCTGAGAGGTTGGCCGGCTGGCACAGCAAGGCGGCGCTCCCGATCCACAACATCGCCCAGGCGACGCGCGCGCCGACGTCGCCGAGCAGGCCGCCGACGGTCCCGCCCGGCGAGGGGGTATCCCGGCCCGGCCACAGGAGCAGCGCGGCCAGCGCGTAGAGCAGCGCCGCCCCGGGCGCGCCGGTGAGCGGTGAGGCGCTCCCGCTGCGCAGCCCCCCGAGACCCTCGCCCAGCCACCAGACCGCCAACGACCAGACGACGCACGCCGTCAGAGCCGCCCGAACGCTGCGGCGCAGGAGCAGCCCGATGCCGATCACCAGCTGGATCACCGCGAACAGTGCGTTCCACGCCGCGATGTGGGGCTCGAGCAGGCGCGCCACGACGGCGAGCGGGTGGCCGACGAACGACGGGCTGCCCGTTGCGCTTGGGAGCAGCACGGCGGTGACGAAGCCCCGGCGGAACATCGACGGCTGCAGCTGGAGCGCGCCGTCGACGATCCACAAGGTCCCGAGGGCGATCTGCAGGTGCCGCGGGTCAACGGCGGCGGTGCGCCCCCGCGGCGCGACCCCAACGACCCGCCGCCCTCCTGCCCGCACCGTCGGCCCCACCTCAGCCCGCCTCGGCGTCTGCCTCGACGTCCTGGCCGTGGCCGAGGATGTAGAAGACCCGGGGATGGGTCCCGTAGGACTCCTTGAACTTGACGGCGTCGTTCTCGGCCAGGAACGTCGACAGCGTCACGGTGGCACCGAGCCCGTTCACCGCCACGTCGGTCTCGAGATCGCCGAGGTAGAGCACCCCCCTCGGGCAGTCGGCGACGCACTCGGGCACCTGCCCCGACGGCAGCATCGCGGCG
>DAHUZG010000420.1 GCA_027306715.1 Acidimicrobiaceae bacterium | reverse complement strand
GGAGCCAGGGGCGCCGAGCGCGCCGCCGGAGGCAGGGATGGCGCCGACGGCTGCAGCACCGCCGGGAGCAATGGCGGTGCTGGGTTCGATCACCTCCCGGTCCCGTGGCGCTCGGCGCTCCGGGACCGGCGGCGGGGGCTCAGCCCTCGGCGTCGTAGCGGCGTCGGAGCGCACGCGTGCTCGTCACCGGCCGGCGGCGGTGCTGGCGCGGAGCCTTCGCAGCGTCGCTGGCGAGCGCAGCGCGAAGGCGCGAGGCGCGCCGCACGCCGGACTTGGCGGCGACACTGCGGCGCCCGCTGAGGCGCGTCCGGGGGGTGCCCACAGCCGTCTCACCGACGCGTCCGGTCTCACGCCACGCCCGCCAGCGCGACTCGACCCGGGCGGGGCGCCAGGTTCGCACCGGCGTCGGAGCCGGGGCTCCTCCGGCCTGGCGCCAGACGCGCCCGAAGCGGCCCACCGCTGTCGCCGAGCTCAGCGCGAGCAGGGTCCAGAGCACCGGGACGAGCACGACAGGGAAGCCGAGCCCGACCCCGAGCAGGATCAGCCGCTCGGCACGCTCCATCAGGCCGCCCTTGGCGACGAAGCCGAGCGACTCGGCCTTGGCACGCTCGTAGGAGATCACCGAGCTCACCGCCAGCACCGCGAAGGGCAGCAGGGCAAGGCGCGGCTCGCCGTGCCCGAGCAGGTACCAGGAGACCCCGGCGAGCACGAGGGCGTCGGCGACGCGGTCGGCGACCGAGTCGAGGAAGGCGCCACGCGGGGAGGAGGTCCCCGCCGCCTTGGCGACCGCGCCGTCGAGCGCGTCCATGAGCCCGCCGACGGTGAGGCTGAGCACCGCCGGCCAGAGCCGGCCGACGGCGACGAGGACCCCGGTGAGCGCGGCGAGCGCCACCCCGGCGAGAGTGATCATGTCGGCGGAGACGCCGTGGCGTGCGAGCCGCCGGCCGAGTCCCGGCCCGGTAGCCGTGGTTCTCGTGTCGTGCCCCCGGACCCGGGAGCGCAGACCGTCGATCATCGTCCTCCTCGGCGCACTACCAGCTCAACGCTACCAGAACGGCACCCGGAGTCCGGTTCCCTCGCCCGCCCGCTCTGCGTCGCCGCTGTCAGGGGCCGAAGCCGACGAGCGCCCGGGCGACCTCGGCCCGGCCGGTGAGCTGCAGAGCCGAGATCGGCTGGCGGTCCCACGACCAGAGGAAGAGGGCGCTCGCCGGGCCGGCGAGCACGGCGTCGGCAGGCCGCCGGCGGCGGTGCCAGGCGAGGGTCGGCCCTGCCGGCTCGAGCAGCCAGGCGGCGTCGGCGTCGGTGGCGACGAGGCAGAGCGAGCCGGGCAGCAGCTGCCCGCCTTGCGCTCCGCCGTCCCGCCGTCTCGGGCGCCCGAAGAACAGCTCCACCCGCTCGTCGAGGCCGTCGACCCCGAGCTCGGTCTCGACGACCGGCTCGCGTGCGAGCGCCAGCTCGGCGTCGGCGCGGTGGACCGCGGTCTCGTGTGCCGCACGCCGGGCGACCCAGGCCGCCGTCAGGTCCTCTCCGGACCAGTTCCAGGCGGGCCGCTCCGGGCCGGCCTGCTCGAGAAGCGAGCTGAGCTCGGCGGCGGCGGCCTCGAGCTCGGCCGGCCCCGTCGTGGAGCGCTCGGCGGCGACTGCGCGCTCGGTCGGGTCGCCGGCGGCGATGTTGGCTGCCATGCGGTCGCAGACGCCGGTGACGTGGCCCACGAGGGCGGTGACGTCCCAGCCTGGGCAGGTCGGCACGGCCGCCGTCGGCGCCTCCTCGGCGAGCAGCACGAGCCGGGAGCACTCCTCGCGGATGGCGTCGAGGTAGCTGCTGTAGGGCAGCGAGCCGGTCACGCCGAGCCGGTCCCGTCGCCTTCAGGGACTTCCCCGGGCCACGCCGCTCGCAGCTTGGACCAGCTGTCGCCGAGCGCCTCGGACAGCACCCGCACCGAGGCCACCGAGGTCATGAAGTTGGTGTCCCCGAGCCAGCGGGGCACGACATGGAGGTGGAGGTGAGACGGGATCCCGGCGCCGCCGGCGCGGCCCAGGTTGGCTCCGATGTTGAGCCCGTCGGGAGCAAAGGCCGCCTTCGCCGCCGAGGCGGCGAGGCGGGTCCCCTCCCAGAGCTCTGTGCTCTCGGATCGAGTCAGGCCCTCGAGCTCGCCGGCATGGCGCAGCGGCATCACGAGCAGGTGCCCTGGCGCGTAGGGATAGGCGTTCAGCACGGCAAGCACGTGACCGCCGCGCCAGGCGACGAGGTTCGCCTCGTCCTCGGCCGCCGGGGCGGCGGCGATACGGCAGAAGACGCAGTCCCCCCCCGCCGCCGTGGAGTCGCCGGCAGGAGCGACGACGTAGTTCGAGCGCCAACCCGCCCAGAGCTGCTCGAGGCTCATCGCCGCCGCCTCATGGCGCCGCCTCGAAGAGACCAGCCACCGCGGCTCAGCCCGCTCGCAACGACGCCGGGTCGTTCTCGGCGACGAGGCGTCCGGCGAGGGTCTCGAGCGAGACGCCGCGCTCGGGATCGCCGCCGCGGGGATTGACCCCGACGGTGCCTGCGGCGACGTCCTCGTCGCCGACGACGAGGACATACGGCAGCCGCTCGAGCTTGGCGCGCCGGACGCGGGCTCCGAGCGGCTCGTCGGCGGTCGAGGCCTCGGCGCGCAGGCCGGCGGCGGCAAGGGCGGCCACCACCTCGGCGGCATAGCCACCGTGGTCGTCGCGCACCGGCAGCACCCGCGCCTGCACGGGGGCCAGCCAGGTCGGGAAGGCACCGGCGTAGTGCTCGAGCAGGACGGCGAAGAAGCGCTCGACCGATCCGAACAGAGCGCGGTGGATCATCACCGGGCGGCGCCGGGTGTTGTCAGCAGCGACGTACTCGAGGCCGAAGCGCTGCGGCAGCTGCAGGTCGACCTGGATCGTCGACAGCTGCCAGGCGCGGCCGATGGCGTCGCGGGCCTGCACCGAGATCTTCGGGGCGTAGAAGGCGCCGCCGCCGGGGTCGAGCACGAGCTCGAGTCCCATCGACTCGCCGGCGGCGCGCAGCATCGCCGTCGCCTGGTCCCACTCCTCGTCGCTGCCGACGACCTTGCCCTCGGGCCGGGTGGAGAGCTCGAGGTAGAACTCCTCGAGGCCGAAGTCCCGCAAGAGGTCGAGCACAAAGCGCAGCAGCGACGTGATCTCCTCGCCCATCTGCTCCGGGGTGCAGAAGATGTGGGCGTCGTCCTGGGTGAACCCGCGGGCGCGCGTCAGCCCGTGGACCACGCCGGACTTCTCGTAGCGGTAGACGCCGCCGAGCTCGAACAGCCTCATCGGGAGCTCACGGTAGGAGCGCTGGCGCGAGCGGTAGACAAGGATGTGGAACGGGCAGTTCATCGGCTTCAGGTAGTAGCGCTGGCCTCCGTCGAGCTCCATCGGCGGGAACATCGACTCGGCGTACCACTCGAGGTGCCCGGAGGTCTCGAGCAGCTGTGCCTTGGTGACGTGCGGGCTCGTGACGAAGTCGTAGCCGGCCTGCTCGTGGCGGCGGCGCGAGTAGTCCTCCATGAGCTTGCGCACGAGGCCGCCCTTGGGATGGAAGACGGCCAGCCCCGAGCCGATCTCCTCGGGGAAGGAGAACAGGTCGAGCTCGGCGCCGAGGCGACGGTGGTCGCGGAGCTCCGCCTGCTCGAGGCCGTGGAGGTGCTCGGCGAGCGCTTCCTCGGACTCGAAGGCGGTGCCGTAGATCCGCTGCAGCTGCTGGCGGTGCTCGTCGCCGCGCCAGTAGGCGCCGGCGACGCGCTGCAGCCTGAAGTGCCCGAGCCGTCCGGTCGAAGGGACGTGGGGGCCGCGGCAGAGGTCGACGAAGTCGTCGGTGTTGCGGTAGGTCGAGACCACCGGGGCTCCGCTCGAGATCCTGTCGCCGTCCCCGCCTCCGGTCTCGGCGAGCAGGTCGGGGTCCGCCGATGCCCCCGCGGTGGCCACCCTTTCGATGATCTCGGTCTTGTAGGGCTGCTCGCGGAACAACGTCAGCGCCGCCGCGATGCCGTGCTCCTCACGCACGAAGGGCTGGTCCTCGGCGACGATCTGGCGCATCTTTGCCTCGACCCGGGCCAGGTCGTCCTCGCTGAAGCGGGCGCCCCCGGGCAGCTCGAAGTCGTAGTAGAAGCCGTCGGCGATCGCCGGCCCGATGGCAAAGCGCGCCCCCGGCCAGAGCGCGAGGACCGCCTGGGCCATCACGTGGGCGGTCGAGTGGCGCAGCACCTCGCGGCCCTCGGGGCTGGCGGCGACGACGATCCGCACCTCGGCGCTGTCGGGCAGCGGTCGCCCGAGATCGACGAGCTGGCCCTCGACCTCGGCGGCGACGGCGTCGCGGGCGAGGCGCCTTCCGACCGAGGTGGCGAGGTCAGAAGCGGTGGCGCCGTCGTCGAGGTCCCGCACGGAGCCGTCCGGCAGCTTGACGGTGGGCATCGCCCGACACTACCGGAGCCGCCGCAGCGCCTCGGGAGCCGGCCGGCTGCGCGAGATCAGGAAGCGACGCCGAGGAGCGCCATCGCCGGACCGATCGCCCGGCCGGCCGTCGCAGCCTCGTCGATGACAGCGATCGCTCCGGGGGCGTCGAGGTCGTCGTCGAGCCGGGCGCGGACGGCGTCGAGCACAGCCTCGGCCCCGCCGGCCCGACCCGAGCCGGCGCGCCAGCTCTCGAGGCGGGTTTCGGCCTCGGGGAGCGAGCGCGCCTCGTAGCTCCAGTCGCTGCGGTAGTGCTGGGCGGCGATCGCCAGGCGGACCGCCGCCGGCTCGTGCTTGGCCAGCAGGTCGCGTACGAAGACGAGGTTGCCGAGCGACTTCGACATCTTCACCCCGTCGAGGCAGACCATCCCGACGTGGGTCCAGTGGCGGACGAAGGTCACCCCCGTGGCGCTCTCGGACTGGACCCGCTCGCACTCGTGGTGCGGGAAGACGAGGTCGCTGCCGCCGCCGTGGAGGTCGATCGTCTCGCCGAGCTCGCGAAGCGCCAGCGCCGAGCACTCGATGTGCCACCCCGGTCGTCCCGGCCCCCACAGCGAGTCCCATGCCGGCTCGTCGTCGAGGGAGGGCTGCCAGAGGACGAAGTCGAGCGGGTCGTCCTTGGCCGGGTCGTCGGGATTTCCGCCGCGCTCAGCGGCAAGCGACAGCATCTCGTCGCGGCCGAGATGGCTGAGCGAGCCGAAGGCGGGGCTGGCCGAGACGTCGAAATAGACCGCTCCCCCGGCGCGGTAGGCGTGGCCCGACTCGAGCACCATGCCGATGAAGCCGAGGATGTCCGGGATCGCCGAGGTTGCCCGCGGCTCGCTGAAGGGCGGCAGCAGGCCGAGCGCCGCCATGTCGGCCTGGAAGCCCGCGATCTCCTCGGCTGCGAGGTCGAGGTAGTGCACGCCGAGCGAGCGCGCCTTGCGCAGGATGTCGTCGTCGACGTCGGTGATGTTGCGCACGCAGCGTGTGTCGTGACCGGCGTCGCGCAGCCGCCTCTGGAGCAGGTCGTAGGTGAGATAGACGGTCGCATGGCCGAGATGTGCCGAGTCGTACGGGGTGATCCCGCACGTGTACATGCTCACCCGGCGGCCGGCCCGGAGCTGGACGACCTCCTGGCGTTCGGTGTCGTAGAGCCGCAACGCCTCAGCCGGCTCCGGGGTGGGCGACACCGGAGAGGCGCAGCGCGGTCTCGGTCCGGTAGCGGACGTTCACGCTCAGCAGCACGGCCGTCATCGCCTCGATCGGCCCGGCCGAGGCGAGCGACCCCGCCTCGAGGGCGCGCAGCCCCGGGACGCTCTCGACGAGGGCGACCGTCGCCGCCACCGCAGCAGCGCTGTCGGCACAGACAAGGACGTCGTCCTCGAGGCTCTCCTCAAGTGCCGCGAGCCGGCGTGCCGGCAGGTGCTGGAAGGCGATCGAGACGCCGGTCTCGGGCACGAGCGCCTGGAGCGTGGCGGCGATCGAGCCGCGGGCCGGGACAAGGGCGTGGAACTCGCGGCCCACCTTCTCGAGGGCGTTGACCATCGAGACAAGGACGCGGCCCGACAGCGCCGCCCGCAGGTCGCGCACGGTCAAGGCGGCGGCCTCCCAGGGCGTCGCCAGGACGACGACGTCGCCTCGGCAGGCGGCGGCGTTCTCGTCGCCGGCAAGACGCAGCTCACGCTCCGGCCAGGCCGCCCGCAGCTCGACGGCCACCTCTGCTGCGCGCTCGGCCGAGCGCGAGCCGATCGTCACGGAGTTGCCCGACGAGGCCAGGCGGAGGGCGAGCGCCCGTCCGGCCGGGCCGGTGCCGCCGATCATCCCGACGTCCATGTCCCTACCTTTCCACAGCAGTGTCGTCAACAGCGGCAGCGCGCGGAGCACGGTAGCGCCCGAGAGCCGGCATCGTTCGTGCCAGCACGGCGGCACCGGCGACGCAGGCCAGACCGCCGGAGATCACCGAGGCGATCGGCCCGGCGAGGGCGGCGACCGCCCCCGTCTCGAGGTCGCCGAGGCGGGGGCCGCCGCTAACGACGGCGGTGTTCAGCGCCTGCACCCGACCCCGGATCTCGGGCGGCGCCTCGAGCTGCATGATCGTCGCCCGGAAGATCGCCGAGACGACGTCAGCGGCACCGGCTACCGCCAGGCAGCCGAGCGCCGCGACAAGCCAGGGCACGAGCCCGAAGAGCGTCACCGCACCGCCCCAGACGGCGACGGCGACGAGCACGGCTCGTCCCTGGCGGCGGATCGTCGCCGCCCATCCGGTGAGCAGCGCCCCGGCGAGGGAGCCGACCGCCGGTGCGCTGTAGAGCAGGCCGACCGACTCCGCGCCGCCGTGGAAGTGCCCGAGGCCAAGGGCCGGGAACACGGCGCGCGGCAGGCCGAAGACCATCGCGTCGAGGTCGATGAGGAACGCCGCCTGCAGCACCTTGGTCCGGCGGAGATAGCGCATCCCGTCGAGCACCGCCGAGAGCCCGAACGGCCGGTGCGCGGTCCGGCCCGAGCCCGCCGGGCGCCTGCCGGCGAGCACGATCAGGCAGGCGAGCGAGGCGAGGTAGCTGGCAGTGTCGCTCCAGTACGCCGCCGGCAGGCCGACCTTGGCAAGGAGGACGCCGCCGACCGCCGGGCCGGCGATCTGGGCTGTCTGGAAGAGGACCTGCCAGAGGGCGTTCGCCTGGACGAGCTCGCCCGGACCGACGAGATCGACGACGAGGGCGGCCCGCGTCGGGTTGTCGACCCCGCTGAACCCGGCGGAGGCGGCGCTGCAGACAAAGAGCGGCCAGAGGGCCGGGCGGGTGCTGATCGAGTTGAGCGCCAGGCCGACGGCGGTGCTCGCTAAGAGCAGCTGGGTGCAGATGAGCAGCAGCCGGCGATCGACGTGGTCGGCGATCGCGCCCCCGCCGAGCGCGCCGAGCAGCAGCGGGCCGAGCTGGGCGAGGCTGACCAGTCCGACGTCGAGCGAGCTGTGGCTGAGGGCGTAGGTCTGGTAGGCGACGGCGACGACGGTCAGCTGCGACCCGAGGTTGGTCGCCAGGTAGCCGGACCAGAGCAGGCGGAACTGGGGGTTCCGCCGCAGCGGCGCGAGGTCGACGAGCAGCCGGCCCCGCGCCATCTGGCGAACGCTACCCCGGGCTCGGCGGGCGCGAGCTCTCCGGCGGCCCCGACGATGCTCTCGCGCGCAGCACCGCGAGGGCGCGGTCGGCATGGGCGTCCATCCGGATCTCGCTGCGGACGACCTCGAGGACGACGCCGTCGGCGCCGATGACGAAGGTCTGCCGGCGCACCGGCAGCGGCCCGAAGCGGCGTCTCACCCCGTAGCGGGCGGCGACGGCTCCCCCGCTGTCGGAGAGCAGGAGGAAGTCGAGCCGGTAGCGCTCGGAGAACCGCTGCTGGTGCTCGACGGGATCGACGCTGATGCCGACGCGCCGGGCCCCGAGCGCCGCGAACTCGCCGGCGAGGTCGCGGAAATGGCAGCTCTCCGCCGTGCAGCCGGGGGTCATCGCGGCGGGATAGAAGAAGAGGACGACCGGCCCTGATAAGAGCAGGTCAGCGAGCAGGTGCAGCTCGCCATGCTGGTCGGCGAGCTCGAAGTCGGGCGCCCTGTCGCCGGCGGCGATCCTGTTGGCGGGCACCGCTCAGCCGCCCGGGGGGGCGACGCGGGTGATTGCTGTCGATCTCGCGCCACCCGGGCTCGGGACGGACACGGCTTCGCGACCGCCCCCCGGCGCGACCGCAGGTGCGATGGTCCGGCCGCCCGAGGTCGGCACCGGACGGCCGGCGATCCGGTAGACCTCCGACCCGTCGACGGTCTCGTGCTCGACGAGCAGCTCGACGAGCTCGTCGAGCTGGCGGCGGTGACCGCTCAGGATCTCGACCGCTTGCCTCTCGGCCTCGCGCAGCAGCCGCGTCACCTCCTGGTCGATGACGAGCTGGGTACCCTCGGAGTACGAGCGGGAGGAGATCTGCTCGTTGCCGAGATAGGTGGCCGAGCCCGAGGAGAACCCGACCGGACCGAGCTCGTCGCTCATCCCGAAGTCGCGCACCATGTGCAGGGCGAGCTCGGTGGCGCCGGAGAGGTCGTTCGAGGCGCCGCGCGAGGGCTCGCCGAGGACGACGAGCTCGGCGGCCCGGCCGCCGAGCCGGACGGCGAGCGAGGCGACGAGATAGCTGAGCGGGTAGAGGTGCCGCTCGTCGGCGGGGATGATCTGGGTGTTCCCGAGCGCCTGGCCCGCCGGGAGGATCGTCACCTTCGAGACGGGGTCGGCGTGATCGAGGTAGGCGGCGACGAGCGCGTGGCCGGACTCGTGCACCGCCACGGAGTGGCGCTCGTCGGGCAGCAAGGCGTTGGTCGCCTCGCTGCGCCCGATCGTGATCCGGTCACGGGCCTCCTCGAGGTCGCGCTCGTGGATCTCGCTGCGCCCGTGGCGAACAGCGACGATCGCCGCCTCGTTGAGCAGGTTCGCCAGATCGGCTCCCGCAAAGCCCGGCAGCGAGCGGGCGACCTTCGACAGGTCGACGTCGCGCGACATGTGCTTGCTCTGTGAATGCACCTGCAAGATGGCGATGCGCTCGCTCAAGTTCGGGAGCGGGATGACGACCTGGCGGTCGAAGCGCCCGGGGCGCAGCAGGGCCGGGTCGAGGGTCTCGGGCCGGTTGGTGGCGGCCATCACCACGATCCCCGTGGCGGGGTCGAAGCCGTCCATCTCGGCCAGCAGCTGGTTGAGCGTCTGCTCGCGCTCGTCGTTGGAGATGACCCCCCCTCCGCGGCGCTGGCCGATGGCGTCGATCTCGTCGATGAAGATGATCGCCGGGGCGCGCTTGCGGGCGTCGGCGAACAGGTCGCGCACCCGTGAGGCGCCGACGCCGACGAACATCTCGACGAACGACGAGCCGGTGAGGGCGAAGAAGGGCACCCCGGCCTCCCCGGCGACGGCGCGGGCGAGCAACGTCTTGCCTGTCCCGGGCGGCCCGACCATGAGCACGCCACGCGGCCCGATCGCCCCGGCTTGGCTGTAGTGCTCGGGATTGCGGAGGAAGTCGACGACCTCGGCGATCTCCCGCTTGGCGCCGTCGTAGCCGGCGACGTCGGCGAAGCGCGTCGTCGGCCGCTGCTCGTCGTAGACCTTGGCCTTGCTGGCGCCGATGCCCATCAGCCCGCCGACGCCACCCGCCCCGCCGAGCGCCCGGCGGCCCTGGCGCCCGAGCCACCAGAAGACGCCGATGAAGAGGACGAAGGGGATGACGCTCCAGAAGATCGACCAGTCCGAGGTCGTCGAGCTGGTGGCGGTGATCGCGACGTGGTGGCTCTGCAGCGTCGGGTAGAGCGAATTGTCCGGCAGCGCCGTCGGGATCTGGGTGGTGTAGTCCTGGCCGTTGGCGAGCGTGCCGCTCACGGCGCCGCTCGGGTTGATGGTCGCCGCCTTCACCTTGTTGCTCGTGACGGCGCTGAGGAACTGGGTGTAGTTGTACGCAGTCGTCTTGGTCGAGGCGACGTGCGGCGAGAGCAGCAGGGCGAGGGTGATGAGCTGGCCGACGAGGATCACGAGCGGGCGCCAGCGTGGCGGAGGAGGAGGAGCCGGCGCCGGCCGGCGGTCCTTGTCCTGACCTGATCGTGCTGGCTGGGTCACCGGGCTGCCCTACCCCGCCGGGCTTCGGTGGGCGCGCCCGGCCCGGTAGCGGGCGATGAGGCCGTTGGTCGAGGCGTCGTGGGTAGCTGCCATCGGCCCCGACAGCTCGGGGACGATCCGGCTGGCGAGCACCTTGCCGAGCTCGACACCCCACTGGTCGAACGAGTCGATGCCCCAGATGCTGCCCTGGGTGAAGACCTTGTGCTCGTACAGCGCGATCAGCTCGCCGAGCAGGCGCGGGCTGAGGCGGGGGGCGAGGATGGTGCTCGTCGGGTGATTGCCGGCAAAGGTGCGGTGCGGCACCTGGGCGGCCGGCACGCCCTCGGCGGCGACCTCCTCTGAGGTCTTTCCGAAGGCGAGCGCCTCGCCCTGGGCGAGCAGGTTGGCGATCAACAGGTCGTGCTGGGGATCGCCTGGTTGGACCGGCTCGATGAAGCCGATCAGGTCTGCCGGGACGAGCCTCGTGCCCTGGTGCAGGAGCTGGTAGTAGGCGTGCTGGCCGTTGGTGCCCGGCGTTCCCCAGACGACGGTGCCGGTCTGCACCCGCACCGGCGCGCCGTCGAGGTCGACCGACTTGCCGTTCGACTCCATCTCGAGCTGCTGAAGGTAGGCCGGAAAGCGGGAGAGGTAGTGCGAGTACGGCAGCACGGCGTGGGTCTCGGCGCCGAAGAAGTCGTCGTACCAGATCCCGAGAAGGCCCATCAGCACCGGCAGGTTGGCCTCGAAGGGCGTCTCGCGGAAGTGATCGTCGACGGCCCGGAAGCCGGCGAGCATCTCGCCGAAGCGGTCGCGCCCGATCGCCAGCATCAACGACAGCCCGATCGCCGAGTCGAGCGAGTAGCGGCCGCCGACCCAGTCCCAGAACTCGAACATGTTGGCGGTGTCGATGCCGAACTCCGCCACCTTCTCGGCGTTGGTCGACACGGCGACGAAGTGCTTGCCGACGGCGTCCTCGCCGAGGCTGGCGGTCAGCCAGGCCCTGGCGGCGCGGGCGTTGGTGATCGTCTCGAGGGTGCTGAACGTCTTCGACGAGACGATGACGAGGGTGGCGGCCGGGTCGAGATCCCGTGTCGCCTCGTAGAGGTCGGCGCCGTCGACGTTGGAGACGAAGCGGAAGACCCGCTCACGGTCGCTCCAGTCGCGCAGCGCCTCGTAGGCCATCGCCGGGCCGAGGTCGGAGCCGCCGATGCCGATGTTGACGACGTTGCGGATCGGCTCGCCGGTGCTGCCCCGCCAGTCGCCCGATCGGACGCGGTCGCTGAAGGCGCCCATCTTGTCGAGCACCCCGTGCACGAGAGGCACGACGTTGACTCCGTCGACCATGATCGTGGCACCTCGCGGCGCCCGCAGGGCGACGTGGAGCACTGCCCGGTCCTCGGTGACGTTGATCTTGTCGCCGTGGAACATCGCCTCGATCCGTTCGGCGAGCCGGCGCTCGTCGGCCAGCGAGACGAGCAGCGCCATCGTCTGGGCGGTGACGCGGTGCTTGGAGTAGTCAAGGACGAGGTCGGCGCCCTCGGCTGTCATCGCGCCCGCCCGCCCGGCACCGGCCGCGAAGAGCTGGCGCAGGTGCAGGCCGGCTACCTCGTCGTGGTGGGTGGCCAGTGCCCGCCAGGCGGCTGTCGACTCCGGCCCCACTCAGGCGCCTGCCCGCTCGTCGTGGCCGCCGAACTGCTTCCGCATCGCTGAGAGGACGCGGTTGGCGAAGTCGGCGTCGCCGCGTGAGGCGAAGCGCTCGAAGAGAGCGGCGGTGAGGACATGGGCCGGTACGCCCTCGTCGACAGCGGCGAGGATCGTCCAGCGACCCTCTCCGGAGTCCGAGACCCGGCCGGCGAATCCCTTCAGCTCCGGGTCGGCGAGCAACGCCTCGGCCGTCAGGTCGAGCAGCCAGGAGGCGATGACGCTGCCTCGCCGCCAGACCTCGGCGATGGCGGTGGTGTCGAGCTCGTAGCGGTAGTACTCCGGGTCGCGAAGCGGAGCGGTCTCGGCGTCGGCTTGGGACTCGCGGTTGCCGACGTCGGCGCTCTGCAGGATGGCGAGACCCTCGGCGTAGGCCGCCATCGCGCCGTACTCGATGCCGTTGTGCACCATCTTCACGAAATGGCCGGCGCCGCTCGGACCGCAGTGCAGGTAACCCTGCTCCGCGGTGGCGGGATCGCCGTCGCGACCGGGTGTGCGCGAAGCGGCGCCGACGCCGGGGGCGATGGTGGCAAAGATCGGGTCGAGCCTTCTGACTGCCTCCTCCTCGCCGCCGATCATCAGGCAGTAGCCGCGCTCGAGCCCGAAGATGCCCCCGCTCGTGCCGACGTCGACGTAGTGAAGGCCGAGCCCGGCAAGGCGGCCGGCGCGGTCGATGTCGTCGCGGTAGTAGGAGTTGCCACCGTCGATCACCGTGTCGCCGGGGGCCAGATGCGGCTCGAGCTGCTCGAGGGTGGCGTCGACGGCCGCCGCCGGGACCATGATCCAGATGGCTCGGGGCGGCTCGAGCCGGGCGACGAGATCCCCGATCGAGCTGGCGCCGGCGGCTCCCTCAGCTGTCAGCTGTTGCACCGCCGCCGGTGTGAGGTCGAACACGACGCACTCGTGGCCGTCCCGCATCAGCCTTCGGACGAGGTTGGCCCCCATGCGCCCGAGCCCGATCATTCCCAGCTGCATCGCTCGCCTCCTCGCGGGTCCCGATGCAGTCTTACCGCTGTGCGGGGCACCCGCCTCCAGCTGTGCGGGGCCGCTCGCCGAACTAGCCCGTGGGGCTGCTGATGAGCGAGCTCGGCGACCGGCGGAGCTTCGCCAGCTTCGCCGAGAAGAGGCGCATGGCGGCCGGGTCGTCGAAGAAGGCGATCCACGCCTTGGCGTCGATCGGGCGCAGCGCGGCGAGAAGGGCGTGGACCGAGTGCAGCACGGTCGCCGTCGGGCTCACGTACCAGCGTCCACCCTGCTCGACGGCGACGATCCCGAGGTGGAGCCCGACTCGGCGGATGTGGGCGATGCTCGACGCCAGGGCGGGCGGCAGTGCCGACAGCAGCTGGCCGAGACCTTGCTGCTGCATCGAGGAGTTGCCGCACTGGCGCTCGGAGAGCTGCCCGATCTGGACGGTGTCGCAGCCGCCTTGCAGCTTGATGGTGATCGTCCCGACCCCCGAGGCGCCCGTGTTGATAACGGCGTCGATCCCGAGGTCGCCGACCTCGACCAGCGTGCCGTAGCCGAGCGGGGTCGTGGTCAGCTGCATGCTCGTGAACTTGACCTGTACCTTGCCGGCGACGGCGGCGATCGAGCCGGCGCTCGAAGGCAGCAGCTGCGGCCAGTAGGTCTGCAACCAGCCGAGCTCGCCCGGTGCGAGATCCGAGACCAGGGCGGAGACGTCGAGCGACGCCAGGTCGTCGAGCAGCGCCTGCACGGCGCCGCTCGCGCTCGAGCTGCCCGAAGGCGACAGCGAGCCGACAGCGGGCGGCACGAGCGGCTGGCCGGCAGAGCTGAGCGCCCTCAGCGCCAGGCTGTAGCCGACGCTCACGTACCAGGACCCGTTGATCAGCTCGGCGGCGATCTCGGTTCTCGCCGGCGCCGCCGCCCCCGCCTTGGTGCTTGTCGCCGTGCGGCCGGACGTCGTCAGCGCCGCCTCCAGCACCTGGGCGACGCCGGGCTGTGCCGTCGCGGACACGCCGGCCCCGGCGATGGTTCCGGCGACGGCCCCGGCGATCGCGCCGTCGACGGCGACCTCGGCGAGGTCCGGGGCGATCATCGTGGCGGCAGCTGCGACCTTCGGAGCCGCCGCCCGGCGAGCCGTGGCGTTCGCCGTCGCCAGCGCCGGTGTGCGGCTCGCGCTGAGGCGGCGCAGCTCGGCGCCGATCGCGGTCAGCTCCGAGCCGGCGACCCGCGCCTCGCCCGGGGCGAGGATCCGCAGGCTCGCAGCGAGGTTGCCGTCGGTCGTGGCGGCGACGAAGCGGTCGACAGCGGTCACCGGCGTCGGGGCGCCGACGTAGGTGGGGATGGCGACCGGAGGCGCCGAGCGCCGCTCGGCCCAGGAGCGCACCCCGAAGCCACCGCCGGCGAGAACCAGGGCCACTGCCAGCAACAGCGGCGCGCGACGCATCGCCCGCCGGCCCGTGCGGGCGCGGAACACCTCCTCGTCTGCTGCTGTCTCGCCTGCTGCTGTCTCGCCTGCTGCTGTCTGGCGTGCTGCTCCTGCGGCGGGAGAAGGGGGTGCCCACGCCGGCTCGGGCGGCGCCACGGCCGCTTCGGGCGTGGCCCAGGTCGGCTCGGGCGGCGCCAGGGACGCCAGCGGAAGATCAGGCCTCTGCGCCCGGGAATGACCATCCGATAAAGCCTCGTCAGGACCGAGCCCCGACAGCCACCGATCGGCCCAGTCACCGTACTCGGACACAAGCGCGATCGTATCGGGAAGCTGCTCGCCGTTGGAGTGTTCTCGCTCGCTACGGGCCTGCACGGTGGGCCTAACGGTACGCGAGAACCGTTCGCACATGCTCGGCAGCGAGATCTGAGCTGTCAGCCGGGAGCGTCCCCGGTCGCCACCGGGCGGCCCGGGTCGTCGATCCACTGCGACCAGGACCCGGGGAACAAAGCAGCTTCGAGCCCAGCGAGGTGCAGAGCCAGGATCTCCTGAGCAGCCGTCACGCCGCTACCGCAGTAGACGCCGAGCGGGCGGCCCGGTCCCACGCCAAGGGCGGCAAAATGAGCACGAAGGGTGTCAGCATCACGGAAGTGACCCTGGGCGTCGAGGGTCGCGGCGACAGGTACCGAGAGTGCGCCGGGAATGTGACCGCCTCTGCGGTCGACGGGCTCGTCGACGCCGCTGTAGCGCTCGCGTCCCCGGGCGTCGAGCAGCACGCCGAGACGTGCAACCTCGGCGGCGGCGGCAGGGCTCAGGACCGGCAGCCCCCACCAGCTGTCGTCGGGCTCCTCCGGCGGGTCGGCGCTCGCCACCTGCGCCGGCGCCGGAGGGATCGGCGCCGGCGACCCGACCTCGAGCGAGCCCCCCGCGGCGCGCCAGGCTGCTAGGCCGCCGTCGAGCAGGGCGACCTCCTCGTGCCCGGCGGCGCGCAGCATCCACCACGCCCTGGCCGCAGCCGGCGAGCCGGAGTCGTCGTAGACGACGACGGGGATTCCCGTACGCACGCCGAAGCGCTGCATCGTCCGGACGAACTCGGCCGGAGCGGGCAGCGGATGGCGGCCGGCACCCGCCCGGGCGGGACCGGCAAGCTCGGCGTCGAGGTCGACGAAGCGGGCGCCCGGCACGTGCCCGGCGAGATAGTCCTCGCGTCCTCGCCTGTCGCCGAGCCGCCATCGGACGTCGAGCACGAGCGGCGGCAGCGGCGAGGCAAGGTCCTCGACAAGGCGCTGGGCTGTGACGAGCGCCTGCCCCGGAGAGCTTCGGTCCCCCGCCGCGGCGCCGGGACCGGTCACGATCTCTTCTCGGTCGCCGCCCTCGGCGTCCCCGCGTCCGCGCTCGGCGTGCTGGCGCCCGCGATGCTGCCCGTCGCGCGCGTCACGCCCGGAGCATATCGGTCCCGTCCTTCAGCGATCGCTTGCCCGCGATGCAAGGAGACCTGCTGAAAGCCCCGCTTCGCGGTCGCGCCGCGCCTTGGCGCGGCCTTGTTCCTCCACCAGCCGCAGTAGGCGAATCGGCCGTCCACACGATGCCGGGCGGCCGCTCAAGCTGCACGATGCAAGCACGCTGACAGCGACGGCGGCGGCACCGTGACCCGGTGGCGCGGCCAGCGTCGCCGGCGGCGGGCGCCGGCTGTGCGCGGCGGCCTCCGGGGGCGACGAGGCGGCCGGCGAGGAGTCGGATGCCGGCCGGTGCTGGGCGCGGCCGGCGGGCCCTGCTCGCTCAGCCAGCTGCGGCTGAGCCGCGGCTAGGGTGCGTCGGGTACGGCAACGCCGGCGTCCGCCCGTGGCGGCAGCAGGAGGTGGGGCGATGGCACCGATCACTCTCGAGAAGGTCTCGAAGCGGTACCCGAACGGCTTCGAGGCGGTGCACGAGCTCGACCTCGCCGTTGCCGAGGGAGAGCTGATGGTGCTCGTCGGCCCCTCGGGCTGCGGCAAGACGACGGCGCTTCGGATGGTCGCCGGCCTCGAGGACATCACCTCCGGCGTGCTGCGCATCGCCGGACAGGTCGTCAACGACCAGTCTCCGCGCGACCGCGACGTGGCGATGGTCTTCCAGAACTACGCGCTCTACCCGCACATGACCGTCGCCGAGAACATCGGCTTCTCTCTCAAGCTGCGCAAGGTGCCGAAGGCGCAGATCGAGCAGAGGGTGAGAGAAGCCGCTGCCATACTCGGGCTCACCGAATGGCTCGAGCGCAAGCCTGCTCAGCTCTCCGGAGGTCAGCGTCAGCGTGTGGCGATGGGCCGTGCGATCGTTCGCGAGCCGAGCGTGTTCCTCATGGACGAGCCGCTCTCCAATCTCGACGCCAAGCTGCGGGTGCAGATGCGCGCCGAGGTCTCGCGCATCCAGCGCAGGATCGGCGTCGCCACCCTCTATGTCACCCACGACCAGACGGAGGCCATGACGATGGGTGACCGGGTGAGCGTGCTCCGGCTCGGGCGCCTCCAGCAGTGCGACACACCGCAGGTCCTCTACGACCATCCGGCGAACCTCTTCGTGGCCGCCTTCATCGGCTCCCCGGCGATGAACCTCTACCGCGCCGAGCTCGACCCGGGCGCCGCGCTCCTTCATCTCGGCAGCCAGACGGTCAGGATCAACGAGGCCGTCCTGCTGACCCGCCCGGGGCTCGCTGCCTACGGAGGCAAGCGCATCGTCGCCGGCATCCGCCCCGAGGACCTTCCGGCCGCCTCGGCCGAGAGCGCGGCCCTCGGGGGTGATGACCTCGAGGGCGACGTCGAGCTCATCGAGGCCCTCGGCGCCGAGCTGCTCGTGCACTTCACCATCGACGCGGCACGCGTCCAAACCGAGGACGTGCACGACGACGGTGCCGGTCTCGCCGAGGGGGAGCTCGACGTCGCCGGCGAGGGGATCGCCCGCGTCGAGCCGCGGACCGCTGTCAAGGTCGGGCAGCGGGCGCGGTTCACGTTGAGCCCCGAGCGGCTGCACTTCTTCGACCCCGAGTCCGGCGAGGCCATCTGGTAGAGCGCTTCGCGCGCTCAGGCGGCTCCGGAGCCGGGCTCGAGCACGAGCCGATGGAACGGAGGCTTCACGACCGTGGCCTCGATGGGCTGCCCGCGACCGGTCACCACCACGGTGTCGCCGAGCTCGGCCGCCGGAGGCACGAATCCGAGCGCGATCCCGCGCTCGAGGACCGGCGAGAAGTTGCCGCTCGTCACGATCCCCTCGCCGCGCCCGGCGACATCGCAGACGTCCCCGGCACGCGGCGGGCGGCGGGTGGCCGCGAGCAGTGCCCGCAGCCGCCGGTGCGGGCCGCGCCGGCGCTCGGAGACGAGGGCGGCGCGGCCGGTGAACTCGGGCTTGTCCCAGGCCACCACCCAGCCGAGGCCGGCCTGGAGCGGCGTGATCCCCGGCCCGAGCTCGTGCGAGTGCAGCGGCAACGCTGCCTCGAGGCGCAGCGTGTCGCGCGCCCCCAGACCGGCGGGCGCCGCCCCGGCGGCGAGGAGCGCCCGCCACAGCGGCGCCGCCCGCTCGGCCGGCACGGCGATCTCGACGCCGTCCTCCCCGGTGTACCCGGTCCCTGCGACGAGCGAGCGCACGCCGTCGTGCTCGAGCTCAGCGACGGCGAACCGCCCGACGGCGGCGGCCTCCGGCCAGACCGAGGCGAGGGTGGCGCGTGCCGAAGGTCCTTGCACGGCGATGACAGCGCGCGTCGAGGTGACGTCGGCGCCGCCGAGAGCCGCCAGCACGCGCTCGGTGTTGGAGGCGTTCGGCATCACCTCGAACCAGCTCGGCGCGACCCACCAGACGATCAGGTCGTCGAGCACCGAGCCGTCTTCGCCGAGCAGGTGGGTGTACTGGGCCCGACCAGGGGCGATCCGGCCGAGGTCGTTGCTCAGCGCCTGCTGCAGCCTCTCGAGGGCTCCGGCGCCGGTCAGCCGGACGGTACCGAGATGGCTGACGTCGAAGACGGCCACTCCCCGGCGGCAGGAGAGGTGCTCGGCGACCGTGCCGGTCGGGTACTGAAGCGGCATCTCGAAGCCGCCGAACTCCGTCATCCGCGCCCCGAGGGCGCGGTGCTCGGCGTCGAGCGGGCTGTGACGTAGCGGCGCGTCGTCCTTGTCCACGTCAGCTCTAGCCGGCGAGCGCCTGCGCCGCGGCGTCACCCGGTGCCGGCGCGGACGCCCCGGCGAGCGCCGCAGGAAGTCCCGCCGGCCCGGTGCCCGCCGCCGCCCCGTTGACCGCGGCGAGGCGGACCTTCAGCGCGAGGTGAGCGTCGTCCCGGCGGTAGAGGATCTTGACGCGCCGGTCAGGGTAGAGCTCGGCCATCCGGCGCAGCTTGCGGTGCTTCCGGGTGACAAGGCCCTGGCGCAGTGTCGTCAGCTCGAGGAAGAGGTCGTGCTCAGGGAGGTAGAAGTCCGGGCGGAAGGCCGATCGTGGGCGTCCTCGGCTGTCCCACTCGAGGACGAAGGACACCGGCTCGTAGTCCCAGGCGACCCCGTAGAAGTCGAGCAGCTCGGACAGCCGTAGCTCGGACTCGTGCGCGAACCGCGGCTGCGGGCGCCTCGGGCCGGGCGCCGGTCGGATCGCCGTCGCTACGCCTTGGTCCGCCCGGGGGCGCCTACAGCGCCTACAGCGCGTGCCTCGCCACCCGTCCTGCTGACCTTCGGAAGCGACTCCTCCGGCTGCTGCTGGGGGCGTCCGCCCCCGATGCGCACGATCGCCGCCTCGACCTCGTCGACGACCGGGGCCAGGGGTACGATGTTGAACACGCCCTGCCCGCCGCGGAGCAGGTCGACGATCTCCTCGCCGGTGCGCACGAGCACCGTTCCCTCGGCGCCGATGACGAGGTTGGCGGTCGCCAGGTCCTCCCCCGAGGAGCGGACGCAGGCGACGGCGCGGCGCGCCTGCTGCAGCTTGACGCCGGCGTCGAGCAGCTGCTTGATCACCTTCAGCTCGAGAAGGTCCTGGTAGGAGTAGAGGCGCTGGCTGCCGCTGCCTTTGGCGTCGGCGAGCGACGGGCGCAGAAGGTCAGTCCTCGCCCAGTAGTCGAGCTGGCGATAGGTGATCCCGACGATGGCGCAGACCTGGGGCCCGCGAAAGCCGCTCTCCACCACTGGCTCCTTCGTCCGCATCAGCCGTCCGCATCAGCAGTGCACATCCGCCGTGCACATCAGCGTAGTTACGCCGATGTCATCAGCGTACGGCACGGTGCCGGCGGCGTCAACGCACCGCGGCACCGCGGGTCACCGGCCGGTGACTCAGCCGTGGAAGTCTTCGGGGCGTACGGAGTCGAGAAAGGTGCGGAACTCGCCGACGATCTCCTCGGAGCTCTCCTCCGGCTCGTTCTCGTCGTCGCCGTCGAGGACGATCCCCGCCGACTCCATCAGCTCGTCGGCGACAAAGAGCGGCGCCTGGGTGCGGGCGGCGAGGGCGATGGCGTCAGAGGGCCGGCTCGACATCTCCACGCGGCGGTCCCCCTGCTGGAGGTGGATCTCGGCGAAATAGGTGGAGTCGCGCACCTCGGTGACGACGACTCGCAGCACCTGTGCCCCGAGCGACTCGACGAGCTCCTTCATGAGATCGTGGGTCATCGGCCGTGGCACGTCGACTCCTTGGAGGGCGAAGGCGATCGCGGTCGCCTCGGGGGCGCCGATGAAGATCGGGAGCGAGCGGCGGCTGCCCAGCTTCTCCTCGAGCAGCACGACCGGGGTGTTCGACTGCAGATCCACGCGGACGGCGGTTAGCCGAACCTCGAGCACCTCCCGAATCTATCCCGATGCGGCGATGCTCCGGTAGGGCCCCTCAGCTCGCGAGCGGCGGACGCGGACGGGCGAGGAGGGCGTCGTAGGCGGCGCCGTCGCGCTCGAGCTCGGCGGCGTCGACGACATGGATGTCGCGCAGGTTGCGATACCTTCCCGCGAAGTCGAGGCCGTAGCCGACGAGGAACGCCTCCGGCGCCTCGCTTCCGACGTAGCGGGGCGCCAGCGGCACGATCCGCCGGCTCGTGCGGTCGAGCAGCGTGCACACCTCGACGCCGGCGGCGCCGCGCGCCTGCAACAGGCCGACGACATAGCTCGCCGACAGCCCGGTGTCGACGATGTCCTCGACGAGCACCACCCGGCTCCCGCTCACATCGAGCTCGAGGTCCTTCACGACGCGCACCCTCGTCGTGCTCGCTGAGCCCGAGAAGCTCGACAGGGCGAGAAAGTCGACCTGGCAGGCCACGCTGAGCTGCCTGCAGAGGTCGGCGAGGAAGCAGACGCAGCCGTTCAGCACTCCGACGAGGACGACGCCGGAAGGATGGTCCTCGGAGATGGCGGCTGCGAGGCGGGCCGCCGTCGACCGCAGCTGCGAGGCGTCGAGCAGCACCTCGGCCGGGGCGCTCACCCGCCGGTCAGCTGCCTCAGCTCTGCCTCGAGCAAGCAGGCGCGGAGTGACGCCCCGAGCGTGGACATCTCCGCCAGATCGGCGATCGCCCGCTCGTGGCTGACGGGGTTCCGCTGGCGCAGCAGGGGCGTGACCACCTGTGCGAACAACCCCGCCTCGCGTTCGACGGCGTGGCGGAACGACTTGAGGTGGCGGCACTCGATCCCGAAGCGGCCGAAGGCGGCGGCGATGCGGGAAACGAGCAGCGCCTGCTCGTCGTAGACGCGCACTCCGGCGACGTCGCGCCCGTTGACGAGGCCGTAGGCGACGAGGTCGTCGACGAGCTCGCAATCGATGCCGGCGGCGGCGGCGAGCTCTTCGCGCGAGAAGCTGGCGCCCGTGACGATGGGC